>NZ_JCANUT010000004.1:0-90953 GCF_059569095.1 Propionivibrio pelophilus DSM 12018
GAGCGTTCGCTTGACCTGCACCGCTTCGTGCCGATCCACGCCATGCACCTGAAATACTTGCTTTGCCAAATCCACTCCAACGCGCGTAAGGTTCATCTTGGACTCCTTCCTTCGTTTGACTGGTTGGTGACAACTCCAGTCTGGCACATCGATGCCGGTGCAAGGGAGGAGTCCATCCCATTGGCCTTCGCCGGAATGACGAATCTTCAATAAATCAGCACGTCCTTAAGCAAGTTTTAAGTATCGGTTCGTTAGGATGCCTCCATCGCAAAGCCTCTGCTTTGCCTGAACGACCCGTAATTCTCAAGGAGGAATCGATCATGACGACCCGAATGCTCAAGAAAACCCTGATCGTCGCCGTGGTGACCGCCGCGTTGAGCGGCGCCTATTCGATCGCCGTCAAGGGCGGCGTCTGGAACGTCCACGCGGCGCCGGCTTCTATCGCGGCCGCCGTGGCGCTGCCCGACATGAGCGAGATCGTTGCCCGCAACAGCCCGGCGGTGGTCAATATCAGCATGACCGGCAAGGTGAAGAATCCGAACCTGCCGGACTTCCCGGGGCTTGACCCCAACGATCCGTTTTACGAATTCTTCCGCCATTTCGGCGTCCCTCAGCAGCGCGGCGAGCAGCGCGTCCGCGGCCAGGGCTCCGGCTTCATCGTCCGCGACGACGGCGTTATCCTGACCAACGCGCATGTGATTGAAGGCGCGGATGAAGTGATCGTCCGCCTGAACGACAAGCGTGAGTTCAAGGCCAAGGTGCTTGGCGCGGACAAGGCCACCGACGTGGCGGTGCTCAAGATCGAAGCGCGCAGCCTGCCGACGGTGAAGATCGGCAGCACGGCCAGCACGCGCGTCGGCGAATGGGTGCTGGCGATCGGTTCGCCGTACGGCTTCGAAAGCAGCGCCAGTGCGGGCATCGTCTCGGCCAAGTCGCGCTCGCTGCCGGACGACAACTACGTGCCGTTCATCCAGACCGACGTGGCCGTCAATCCCGGCAACTCGGGCGGGCCGCTGTTCAACATGGCCGGCGAAGTGATCGGGGTCAACTCGCAGATATACAGCCGTACCGGCGGCTACCAGGGGCTCTCGTTCGCCATCCCGATCGACGTCGCGATGTCGATCCAGGATCAGATCATGAAGCACGGCAAGGTGCAGCGTGGCCGCCTGGGGGTTTCGATCCAGGAGGTCAACCAGTCGCTGGCCGAATCGTTCGGTTTGAGCAAGCCGTCTGGCGCGCTGATCAGCTCGGTCGAGTCCGGCAGCCCCGCAGCCAAGGCCGGCCTGGAATCGGGCGACGTCATCCTGGCGGTGAATGGCAAGGAGATCCAGTCGTCGAACGAACTGCCGCCGATCATTGCCAACATCCGCCCCGGCGAGACGGTCAAGCTGCAGATCTGGCGCAAGGGCGGCATGCGCGACATCGAGGTCAAGGTCGGCGGCGCGAAAGACGAGAAGACCGCTAGTGCTGATGGCAAGGAAACGACGCAAAGCAAGCTGGGCCTGGCCTTGCGTACGCTGACGCCGGAAGAGAACCGCCAGATCGGCGGCAAGGGCGGTCTCGTCGTGGAGAACGTCTCCGGTGCGGCGGCCAAGGCAGGTATCCGGCGCGGCGATGTCGTACTGTCGGTCAATGGCGAGCCGGTGGCCAACGTCGAGCAGTTGCGTGCGCTGGTGGCGAAGGCCTCGAAGCGGGTCGCTCTGCTGATCCAGCGCGGTGACGCCAAGCTGTTCGTGCCGGTCGATCTGGGTTGATCCTCGGAGTCGTGGCTACCAAAACAGGCGGCCATGGCGTCGATCGCATCAGTTCATCCGGTGGCGGAACAGCCAGCCGGCGAGTGCCAGCGTGGTCGCGCCGATCAGCGCCATCGGCCACAGCTGGTGGGCCAGTACGTCGAATCCCGCGCCCTCCAGGAACACCTTGCGCAGGATGGTCATGAAGTAGCGCAGCGGATCGATGTAGGTGACGGCCTGTACGAAGGGCGGCATGTTGGCGATCGGCGTGGCGAAGCCGGAGAGGATGATCGCCGGCACCATGAACAGGAAGGCGCCGAGCAGCGCCTGTTGCTGGGTGACGGCCAGAGAGGAAATGAGCAGGCCGGCGCCGACGCCGGAGAGCAGGAACAGCGCGAGGCCGCAATACAGCGCCGGCACGCTGCCGCGCAACGGAACGCCGAACCACAGCACGGTGATCAGCAGGATGACGGTGCCCTGCGCGAGGCCGATCAGGAAGCCCGGCAAGGCCTTGCCGAGCAGGATCTCGCCCGGGCGCAGCGGGGTGACCAGCAACTGGTCGAAGGTGCCTTGCTCGCGTTCGCGCGCGACGGTCATCGCGGTGACAAGGATCGTCGCGATCAGCGCCAGCATGCCGATGATGCCGGGCACGAAGAACCAGCGGCTTTCCAGGTTCGGGTTGAACCAGGCGCGCGACTTAAGGCGGGCGGGTAGTGAGGGTAATTCGCGTTCCGTCATCCATTCCCGGTTGAAGTTGTCGACGATGCTGCGCACGTAGTTCATCGCCAGCATCGCGGTGTTCGAGTTGCGTCCGTCGATGAGCACCTGCAGCGGCGAGTCGACCGCCGCCCCGTCGCCGGCCAGCAGCCGGTCGCTGAAGCGTTGGCCGATATGGATGACCAGCAGCGCCTTGCGGCTGTCGATCAGCGGCGCCATCTCGCCGGCGGCGCTGATCGTGGCGACGCGGTGGAACGATGGGGCGCCGGCGAATGCCGCTTCGAGTCGGCGCGAGATTGCGCCGCGATCCTCGTTGTAGACGGCGTAGGGGATGTCCTTCAGCTCGAACGTCGCCGCGTAGCCGAATACGATCAGCTGGATCAGCGGCGGGCCGATCAGCACCGAGCGGCTCTTCGGGTCCTTGAACAGCGCCAGGAACTCCTTGAGCAACAGGGCCAGCACGCGGGTCAGCATCGAGCGCATTCGGCTTACTCCAGACGCTTGCGCGATTTTCGCCAGGTGACGCCGAGGAAGAACAGCGCCATCAACAGCAACGCCAGCGCGTTGGGCAGGACGATGGCCCAGACGTCGCCGGCAAGGAACAGGGTCTGCACGATCGAGACGAAATAGCGGGCGACGACCAGATGGGTGACGGCCTGGATCGCCACCGGCATGCTGTCGATGTCGAAGATGAAGCCGGAGAGCAGGAAGGCCGGGAGGAAGGTGCCGACGATGGCGATCTGCCCGGCGACAAACTGGTTGCGCGCCAGCGTCGAGATTGTCAGGCCCATGCCCAGCGCCGCGAGCAGGAACAGCGAGGCGCAGGCCCACAACAGCCAGAACGAGCCGCGCAGTGGCACGCCGAACTGCCAGACGGCGAGCGCCACGGTGAGCAGCATGCCGCCGGTGCCGAGGACGAAATAGGCGACGATCTTGCCGAGCAGGATTTCGCTCATGCTCGCCGGGGTGACCAGCAACGCTTCGAGCGTGCCGCGCTCCCATTCGCGGGCCATGACCAGTGCGGTGAGTAGCGCGCCGATCAGCGTCATGATGATCGCCACCAGGCCGGGTACCAGGAAATTGCGGCTCTTCATCTCGCTGTTGAACCAGATGCGCTGTTCCATCTGCACCGGCACATTCAGCGCCCGTCCGCTGGCTTCGGCGCGCCGGGCCAGCCAGTTGCCCCACGCGCCTTCGAGGTAGCCGAGGGTCAGGCGCGCCGTGTTGGCATCGACGCCGTTGACGATCACCTGGATCGGCGCGCCGTCAGCGCGGTGGAGCTGTTCGGTGAAGTTGGCGCGCAGGCGCACGATGGCGTTGACCGTTCCCTCGCGCAACGCCTGTTCCGCCTCGGGCATCGTGCGCAGCGGCGAGACAGCGAAGTAGTGGCTGCCGCGCAGGCTCGATTCGAAGTCGCGGCTATCCGCGGAGGGCTGCTCGGCGATGAAGGCCACCGGCACGTGGTCGGCGTCGAGCGAGACGCCGTAACCGAAGAGCAGCAGCAGGAACAGCGGCATCAGGAAGGCGATGGCGATGCTGCTCGGGTCGCGCACGATCTGCAGGAACTCCTTGCGCACCAGCGCTTTCAGGCGCATTGCGCTGCCGTGCCGAGAAATCATGCCGCGTCCTCCACCAGCTTGATGAACGCATCTTCCATGCTCGGATGCGGCTGTTCCGGCGAACGCGCGGCGGCCTTGATCGTCGCCGGCTCGCCGAGGCTGAGGATGCGTCCGGCGGCCATGATCACCAGCCGGTCGCAGTATTCCGCTTCCTCCATGAAGTGCGTGGTGACCAGCACCGTGACGCCGGACAGGGCGAGGGTGTTGATGCGTTGCCAGAATTCGCGCCGCGCCAGCGGGTCGACGCCGGAGGTCGGTTCGTCGAGGAAGAGGATGTCGGGGCCGTGCATCAGCGCGCAGGCCATCGCCAGCCGTTGCTTGTAGCCGAGCGGCAGGTTGCCGGCCAGATGGTCGTGGTAGCGTCCGAGGTCGAATTCGTCCTCCGCCCAGGCGATTTGTTGTGCGCGCTCCTGTCCGGCGAGGCCGTAGGCGCTGGCGAAGAAGTCGAGGTTCTGTCTCACGCTCAGGTTGGCGTATTGCGAGAATTTCTGCGACATGTAGCCGATCCGCTCGCGGGCGGTGGCGGCCGAGTGACGCAGGTCGTGGCCGGCGACTTCGAGATGGCCGCTGCTCGCCGGCAGCAGGCCGCAAAGCATGCGGAAAGTCGTCGATTTGCCGGCGCCGTTGGCCCCGAGCAGGCCGAAAATCTCGCCGCGGCGGACGTCGAAACTGATGCCGTCGACGGCGCGAAAATCGCCGAACTTCCGGACGAGGTCGGCGACGCGGATCACCGGTACTCCGTCATGTGCCGGTGTATCTTCAGGGATGGCCGGCGCGTGCGCCGTGGCGGCGGCGTGGCGGCTGAGCATGACCACAAAAACATCCTCGAAGCGCGGCGGCACCGGAATTGCCGCGCTGTCGGCCATTTCCGGCAGCGCGGCGAGTGCGGGCGGGAATCCCTCCGTTGCCGTGACGACGCGCACCGCGTCGCCATGCACGATGGCGTCGATGACGCCCGGAATGCGTGCCAGGGTCATCTGCAGGCGCCGGCGGCAACGTTCCGGGGCGGCGATGGCCCAGGTACGTCCCGTCAGGCGCGCGCTCATTTGGCCGGGGTCGCCCCGGTCGAGCAGCCGGCCCTCGTGGAGCAGAACGACGTCCTGGCAGCGTTCGGCTTCGTCGAGGTAGGCGGTGGAGAGCAGGACGCTCATCCCCGCGCCGGTGACTAGGTGGTCGAGGATTTCCCAGAGTTCTCGGCGCGAAACGGGGTCGACGCCGACCGTCGGTTCGTCGAGCAGCAGCAGGCGCGGTGGACGGACCAGCGTGCACGCCAGCCCCAGCTTCTGCTTCATCCCGCCGGACATGCGCCCGGCCAACCGGTTGACGAACGGTTGCAGGCCGGTCATGTGCATCAGTTCGGCGTAGCGATTCGCCCGTTCGCCTTTGGGAACACCCTGCAGGTCGGCGTACAGGTCCAGGTTCTCCTGCGCCGTCAGGTCTTCATAGAGGCCGAAGCGCTGCGGCATGTAACCGAGCGAGGCCTGTACGGTCAGTGCGTCACGCGTGGCGTCGAGGCCGAAAACGTGGATTGTTCCGGCATCCGGGACGAGCAGGCCGGCGGCGAGGCGCATCAGCGTCGTTTTTCCCGCGCCGTCCGGGCCGATGAGGCCGGTGATGCTGCCCGGCGCGACCGCGAAGCTCACCGCGTCGAGTGCACGGATGCGCTGCTGGCCGGCGACGAACGTCTTGGCCAGCCGATCGGCAATGAGGATGGGAGCAAGGTCGCTTGGCATC
This sequence comes from Propionivibrio pelophilus DSM 12018, assembly GCF_059569095.1. Classification (NCBI taxonomy): domain Bacteria; kingdom Pseudomonadati; phylum Pseudomonadota; class Betaproteobacteria; order Rhodocyclales; family Rhodocyclaceae; genus Propionivibrio; species Propionivibrio pelophilus. The sequence goes on from NZ_JCANUT010000004.1 coordinate 5,804, forward strand.
GCCTAGTGTGCGGAGCAGGGCGGCGTGTTTTGTGGCGGCGCGTCGAGCGGGATCGTCACCGTGGCCGGCATGCCCTGGCGCAGTTCGCCCTGGCCGGCACAGACGTAGGCGCGGGTCTGGTAAACGAGGCTAGACCGGACGTCGGCCGTTTCCACCGATTTCGGGGTGAATTCGGCGCTGGGTGCGACATGGCCGATCCAGGCCTCGTAGGTTTTGTCCGGATGGCTGTCGGTGCGCACGATGGCGCGCGCCCCGACCGGAACTTTGCCGAGGTGCGTTTCCGGCAGCCAGATCCGTACCCAGAGCGGGTCGGTCAAGGCGAGGGTGAACACCGTTTTCTGCGGCGAGGCCATGTCGCCGACTTCCAGTACGCGCTTGTCGATGATTCCGTCGGAGGGCGCATGCAGTTCGCCTTCGGCGATGTCCTTGCGGATTTGTGCTGCTGCCGCTTCATAAGCAAGCAGCGTGGCGCGGGCGGCGGCGATGTCCTCGTGGCGCGGTCCGAGTTCGGCCAGACGCGCCGTTTCATTCGCCGCCCGCCATTGCGCGCGCGCCTTGTCCAGCGCAAAGCGGGCGGTATCGGCCTGCTGCTGCGAGATGAAATTGCGGGCGACGAGGCTTTGCTGGCGGCGGTAATAATTGTCTGCATCGTCCATCGCCACGCGCGCCGCATCGCGTTGCGCGCGCGCCTGGCGGATTTCCTCGGGGCGCGAACCGGCTTCGAGCCGGAGTACGGCCTGTTGCTGCGCCGCAACCTGGGCGTCGGCCTGTTGCAATGCGAGATGCTGGCGTTCGGTGTCGAGCCGGGCCAGCAATTGCCCGGCGCGGACCGTGTCGCCCTCGCGGACCTCGATCGCGGAAATCCGACCGCTCGCGTTGAAGGCGAGCTCGGCCTGACGGATGTCCACGTTGCCGTGCAGGGTGAGTTCGTCGGCCGCTTCCTTTTCGTTGCGCAACCAGGCAAATCCAACGGCTGCCGTGACGGTGATGGAAAGGATGACCACGAGCGGCAGAATGATCTTGGTCTTCATGACTGCTTTCTTTCTTGGATGGGCTTCGGCTTGAGCAGCCAGGCCCGGTCAGGTGTTTACTTGCGGCCGCCGCGTGAACCGCCCTTGTCCCAGCCGTAGCGGACCGTGCGCTGCCAGCGCGCGTCGCGCTGGTTAGCGGGATTTTGCGCGGAGGGCGGTGCAGGTGGGGCGGGGCGGTGTTTTGCCGGAGGTTTGGGTTTGTTGTGCATGGCTGGAGCCGTCGAAATGAGCTGGCGTGCTAGACTTCACTGAAATTCTAACGCTCCCGGAAACATCATGTCTGGCAATACTTTCGGCACCCTTTTTTCCGTAACTTCCTTTGGTGAATCGCACGGCCCGGCCATCGGTTGCGTTGTCGATGGATGTCCCCCAGGGCTCGCGTTGTGCGAAGCCGACATCCAGGCCGAACTCGACCGGCGCAAGCCGGGTACCTCCCGGCACGTAACTCAACGCCGTGAGCCGGATACGGTGGAGATCCTGTCCGGCGTGTTCGACGGCAAGACGACCGGTACGCCGATCGGGCTGCTGATCCGCAACCAGGACCAGCGCAGCAAGGATTACGGAAACATCGCCGAGACCTTCCGTCCGGGACATGCCGATTACGCTTATACGCAGAAATACGGGTTCCGTGACTATCGTGGCGGCGGTCGCTCGTCGGCGCGGGAAACCGCAGTACGCGTGGCCGCCGGAGCAATTGCCCGGAAGTGGTTGCAACAGCGCTTCGGCGTGACGATCCAGGGCTGGATGAGCCAGCTCGGGCCGATCGCGATCCCCTTTGTCGATGCGGAAGAAATCGAGAAGAACGCATTCTTTACCCCGAACGCGGCGGTCGTTCCGCAACTTGAGGCGTTCATGGACGCCTTGCGCAAGTCCGGTGATTCCATCGGCGCGCGGATCAGCGTCGTGGCGCGCGGCGTGCCGCCCGGCTGGGGCGAGCCGGTCTATGACCGTCTGGACGCCGAGATTGCTCACGCGATGATGGGAATCAACGCCGTCAAGGGCGTCGAGATCGGTGCCGGGTTCGCCTGTGTGACGCAGAAGGGCAGCGAGCACGGCGACGAAATGACGCCGGAGGGCTTTCTTTCGAACAACGCCGGTGGCGTGCTCGGCGGGATTTCGACGGGGCAGGACATCGTCGTGAGCATGGCGATCAAGCCGACATCGAGCATCCGCCTGCCGCGCCGTTCGGTAAACATTGCCGGCGAGGCGATCAGCGTCGAAACGCACGGCCGTCACGATCCGTGCGTCGGCATTCGCGCCACGCCGATCGCCGAGGCCATGCTGGCGCTGGTGCTGATGGATCATGCCTTGCGGCATCGTGCGCAGTGCGGCGACGTGCATTGCCAAACGCCGAAAATTGGGAGCAGAATTCCATAGCGCGGACGGTCGTCCGTGCAATTAAAAACGGTGCGGGGATCACTACGAAGCGAAGGAGAGTCAAAATGCACGTCGAACACCACGATCTTCACCATGAGTTTCCCGAAATGCAGGACGCGATCAGCGACTTGCGAAACAACAACCCGATGTTCGCCCGACTGTATGCCTCGTACAAACGGTTGACGGGAAGTGTGGAAGATCTGGAAGAGCACGACATGCCTGTTGCCGACTTCACGATCGAGGATATGAAGAAACATCGGGTCAAATTGAAGGACGATCTGTACCACCTGATGCTCGCCTACCGCGCCGGGCAGCAATCCAGCAAATAAGCATTGCCGGTTTGTTCCGGAGCGTCCGGTAGAATGACCGGATGCTCCGTGTTCCCTATTGGCGCCTTTCCGGCTACTACTTTTTCTATTTCGCCTTCGTTGGCGTCTTTTCGCCGTATTTCGGGCTCTACCTCCAGTCGCTGTCTTTTTCCGCGTGGGATATCAGCGTCCTGATGACGCAGATGCAGGTGATGCGTCTCGTCGGACCGTATTTGTGGAGTGCGCTGGTCGACCGCTTCGATCTTCGCATGGCGGTGATTCGCATCAGCGGTGTCGCCACATTGCTGCTTTTCTGCACTTTATTCTTCGTTCAGGGGTTTGCGGCACTGCTGCTCAGCATCGGGCTCTTTTCGCTTTTCTGGGTCGCTGCATTGCCACTGGTCGAGACAACGACGTTCGATCATCTGCGCAACGATCCGGGGCGCTATAGCCGGATTCGCCTGTGGGGGTCGGTCGGCTTCATCGTGACCGTGCTTGGTGCCGGTGCCTTGCTCGATCGCACTGCGCCGGGCAACCAGCTCTGGCTATGTGCCGTGTGCCTGGCCGGATTGATGGGGTTTGGCCTGTCGATACCCGATTCCGAGCAGCCTCATCAGCATCAGGAGCATCCGTCGATCGGTAGCATTGTCCGTCAATCACCGGTCGCCGCTCTCCTGGTTGCCTGCATATTGATGTCGGCCGCGCACGGCGCCTTGTATGTTTTCTACGCGATCTTTCTTTCCGAGCATGGGTACAGCAGGTCGATGGTCGGCGCCCTATGGACGCTCGGCGTGCTGGTCGAAATCGGGCTCTTCTTCTACATGGGGCGCGTTATGCAGCACTTTGCGTTGCGAGCCATCATGCTGGCGTCGCTTGGCGCCGCCGCGATACGTTTCGTCACGATAGGACTGGCGGTCGACTCGGTGGTCGTTCTCGCCCTGGCGCAGTTGCTGCACGGAATGACCTATGCAGCGTTTCATTCGGCAGCCATCGCGGCGATCAGCCGTTGGTTCCCCGGGAATACCCGAGCTCGCGGTCAGGCGCTTTATTCCAGCCTGAGCTTCGGTGCTGGGGGCGCCATCGGCGGGTTGGTGAGTGGTTGGGCGTGGGAAAGCTTTGGCGGCAAAGTGGCCTTTGCTACGGGATCGTTGTTCGCCGTTTTGGGTCTATTGATCATGTACCGTTGGGGGTTCGATCCGCCCACCCAGAGGGGGGAGACGTGTGGTTCGTAAGAAGGGGAGGTGTTTCGTGAGCAAGATTGCAGAGAATCATGTATTTCGCGCTGTCGTTTTGTTGTCTGCCGTCCTGTTGGGCGCATGCGCGACGACGAATACGACATCGAGCGGTGCGGTAGGGGTCGATCGCGAGCAGACCATGCTGGTTTCCTCTGCCGAGGTCAATCGCTCGGCGGAAAAGGCGTATGCGCAGACCGTCCAGGAGGCGCGGGCCAAAAACCTGCTCAATCGCAATCCGGATCAGGTGCGCAGGGTGAGAGACATCGCCGCTCGTCTGATCGCCGTGACCCGGGTTTTCCGGCCTGACGCTACCGGCTGGCGCTGGGAAACCAATGTAATCAGTTCCAGCGACTTGAACGCGTGGTGCATGCCGGGCGGGAAAATGGCCGTCTACACCGGATTGATGGAAAAGCTGAAACTTACCGACGACGAACTTGCGGCAGTGATGGGGCATGAAATCGCCCATGCGTTGCGCGAACACGGCCGGGAAAAAGTCGGGCAAGCCGCGGGGGTTGATATCGCCGCGACACTTGGCGGGTTGATCGGCGCCTATTACGGAGTCGATGCGAGTATCGGGAAAAGCCTGGTCGGGGCGGCCGGCGAATTGGCTTTCATGCGTCCGAATTCGCGGGGGATGGAGCAGGAAGCCGACCGCATCGGCGTCGAACTTTCGGCGAGGGGCGGTTTTGATCCGTATGCGGCGATTTCGCTTTGGGAGAAGATGGCGCGGGTGTCCGGCAACAGCACGCCGCAGTGGTTGTCGACCCACCCGTCGCACGAGTCGCGATTGTCGGATTTGCGTATTTACGCCGACCGGGTGGCGCCGCTTTACCGAGCGGCGCGCGTAAACAGATGACTTCCCTTTTTATTTCATGAGCTTGTGCCGGCTGACAGTCGCCTTGTCCCATGCGATAATCCCCGGCCCGATTGCTCCGATCGGCGTAGCCTTGAAGATTGCTGCGTCGTATTGTTTGAGGATATGAACCATGAAGAAAGTTGTTGTTGCCGTGCTGGTCGCCGCGTTTGCGTTTCTCTCGACGGCATGCAATACCATGCAAGGGATCGGGAAGGATATCGAGCGAGGCGGTCAGGCCATCGAAAGGGCCGCGACGAGATAAGCCCCGCGCTGCTAGCGGCGGGATGAAACGGTTTTATTAATTTTTGAAGGAATGTGACGTGAAAATTTGCGTTTTGCCAGGAGACGGGATTGGCCCCGAAATTACCGCACAGGCGGTTCGCGTTCTGAAGGCTCTCGACCTGAAATTCGAAATGGAAGAAGCCTTGCTTGGCGGTTGTGCGGTCGATGCGACGGGAAATCCGTTCCCCGAGGCGACCCAGAAGCTGGCGCTGGCGGCCGATGCCGTGCTGCTCGGCGCGGTCGGCGGACCCAAGTGGGATGTGCTCGGCCGTGAACAGCGTCCGGAGCGCGGTCTCCTTGGAATTCGCAAGCTTCTCGGCCTGTTCGCCAACCTGCGTCCGGCCGTGCTTTACCCGGAACTGGCGAATGCTTCGACGCTGAAGCCGGAAGTCGTTTCCGGTCTGGATATCCTGATCCTGCGCGAACTCACCGGTGACATCTACTTTGGCCAACCGCGCGGCATTGAAACGCGCGAAGTCGACGGCGTGCAGCAGCGCGTCGGTTTCAACACCATGATCTACAGCGAGAACGAGATTCGCCGGATCGGTCGGATGGCCTTCGAGGCCGCGCGCAAGCGCAATCGCAAGGTCTGTTCGGTCGACAAGATGAACGTCCTCGAAACCACGCAACTCTGGCGCGACGTGATGAACGAACTGGCGCCGGAGTATCCGGACGTCGAACTGAGCCACATGCTTGTCGACAACGCCGCCATGCAACTCGTGCGCGCGCCCAAGCAATTCGACGTGATGGTGACCGGCAACATCTTTGGCGACATCCTTTCGGACGAGGCCTCGATGCTCACCGGTTCGATCGGCATGCTGCCCTCCGCGTCGCTCAATGAAACCGGCAAGGGGCTCTACGAGCCGTGCCACGGCTCGGCGCCGGATATCGCCGGCAAGGACATGGCCAATCCGCTGGCGACGATTCTCTCTGTCGCGATGATGCTCCGTTACAGCTTCTCCCAGGAGGAGGCCGCGCAGCGCATCGAGACCGCCGTGAAGAAGGTCCTCGCCCAGGGGTTCCGCACCGGCGACATCTACGAGCCGGGAACCCGGAAAGTCGGCACCCGCGAAATGGGCGACGCCGTCCTGGCCGCGCTCTGAGGTCCGCACAGATTTCTTTTTTCAATTCGAGGTAACTGCAATGAAGAAGGTTGGTCTTGTTGGTTGGCGCGGAATGGTCGGTTCCGTGCTCATGCAGCGCATGGTCGAGGAGGGCGACTTCGCCTTCATCGAGCCGGTCTATTTCTCCACTTCGTCCGTTGGCGGCAAGGCGCCGGCGCTTGGCGGCAAGGAAGGCGGCATCCTGCTCGATGCGATGTCGGTCGACGCGCTCAAGCAGATGGATATCGTCGTGACCTGCCAAGGGGGCGACTACACCAAGGAAATTTTTCCCAAGCTGCGGGCGACCGGCTGGAACGGTCACTGGATCGACGCGGCCTCGTCGCTGCGTATGGACAAGGATGCCGTGATCGTCCTCGATCCGGTCAACCTGAACGTGATCAAGGATGCGCTGGCCAAGGGCGGCAAGAACTGGATCGGCGGCAACTGTACCGTCTCGCTGATGCTGATGGGCCTCGGTGGTCTGTTCCAGAACGATCTCGTCGAGTGGGTTTCGGCCATGACCTATCAGGCGGCGTCGGGTGCCGGTGCGCAGAACATGCGTGAACTGTTATGCCAGATGGGCGCCTTGCATGATGCGGTGAAGGCCGAATTGGCCGACCCGGCTTCGGCGATCCTCGATATCGACCGCAAGGTTGCTGAAACGATGCGTTCCGCCAGCTTCCCCACCAAGAACTTCCGCAACACCGCGCTGGCCGGCAGCCTGATTCCGTGGATCGACGTTCCCGTCGAGGGCGGCCAGTCGAAAGAAGAGTGGAAGGGTGGAGCGGAATGCAACAAGATCCTCGGCCGCCCGCCGTTCCGTTCGCCGGGCAGCATCCCGGTCGACGGCCTCTGCGTGCGGATCGGCGCAATGCGTTGTCATTCCCAGGGGTTGACCATCAAGCTGCGCAAGGATGTGCCGCTCGACGAAGTGTCCGATATCATCGCCAAAGGCAATCAGTGGGCGAAGGTCGTTCCGAACGAGCGGGAGATCAGCGAACGCGAACTGACCCCTACCGCCGTGACCGGAACACTGACGGTTCCTGTCGGTCGCTTGCACAAGCTGGCCATGGGGCCGGAGTATTTGGGCGCGTTCACGGTGGGTGACCAGCTGCTGTGGGGGGCTGCCGAGCCTCTCCGTCGGATGTTGCGTATCCTGCTTGATTGATTTCAGTGTGTTTTTAATAAAAAACCGGGACGAAAGTTCCGGTTTTTTTTTGATATTTTCGCGTTCGAATGTCACGTGCAAGTTTAGCTTGCATGCGTAACTTCATGATGTTATTTTAATATTTCCGATTTTGACGCTCAGGGTCGCGCCGTGGCAAATAAAACATATCAGAGTATCCGTTCCTTCCGTCTAAGCGCCTCGGCGTTCGCGGTGGCCTCATGCTTGGCGCTTGCTTCCATTCCGTCGGGCGTGAATGCGGCGGGTCTTGGCCGACTGGTGGTGTTTTCCGCACTCGGCCAGCCGTTGCGCGCGGAGATCGAGGTTACGGCGACGCGGGAGGAACTGGCCGACATGAAGGCCGGGTTGGCTCCTGAGGAATTGTTCAAGCAGGCCGGTCTGGATTACGCCACGACCCTGTTGACGATCAATTTCAAACTTGAAAAGCGGCCAAGCGGGAAGGCCGTCATCAAGCTTGGTTCCGATCGGCCAATCAACGACCCGTTCGTGGATATGTTGATGGAGTTGAACTGGTCATCAGGCCGTCTTGTTCGTGAGTATTCGTTTTTGTTGGACCCCCCTGAGTACAAGGCTAAATCGGCCGCCGTTCCCGTGACGACGCCCAAGGTCGCTGCACCGTCAAAGCGGGGGGCTTCCCAGTCGTCGGCAGTATCCCGGATCGATAGTGATGTGCGTGCGCGTGCAGTCGCTCAGATGGGAGCCGTTTCGAAATCAGCCCCGAAATCGGGAGAACAGCGCGCCGGCGACGGGAATCGCGAGGTTCATTCCGGCGAGACCTTGCATCGGATCGCCTCCGAGCTGAAACCCCAAGGTGTGACGCTCGATCAGATGCTGGTTGCTCTCTTTCGTGCCAATCCCGATGCGTTCGACGGGAATAACATGAACCGCCTCAAGGCAGGGAAGATCCTGTCGGTCCCGGAAAAAGCGGTTGTCGAAACTGTGACACCCGTGGAAGCGAAGAAGATCGTTGTGGCCCAGTCGTCCAACTGGAATGCCTATCGAAGCAAGCTGGCCGGAATTTCTGCCGCCGCACCGGCGGAGGGTGATTCGGCTAGGCAGGAAGTTGGCGGGAAGATTACCGCCAAGGTTGAGGACAAGGAAGAGCTGGCTGCTAGCAGGGATCAGCTCAAGGTTTCCAGGGCAGAATCAAAATCCGGCAAGGCCGGAGTTGCGGGGAAGGCGGCTGAAGAGGAGCTGATTGCCAAGGACAAAGCGCTCCAGGAAGCCAATGAGAGGGTCGCAGCTCTGGAAAAGAACGTTGCTGACTTGCAGAAGCTCCTGGAACTCAAGAATCAAAGCCTGGCCGACATGCAGAAGCAGGCTCCTTCTTCTGGCGATGCGGGCGGAAAGGCCGTCGCTCAGCCAGCGGTGAGTACGCCGGCTACATCACCGGCCCAGCCGGCGTCTCCGACCGCAGGGGCTGCTGACACTGCCGTGCCAAAGAGTGAGCAGCCGGCTCCCAAGGCACAAGAGCCTTCCGTTTCTCCTGCTCAGCCTGTCGCCCCGCCGACCGAGCCCAAACCAGCGGTCCAGAAGCCCGCTGCGAAGCCCAAAGCGGCGCCACCACCACCGGAAGAGCCGGGTTTCTTCGAGTCATTGCTCGGCGATCCGATCACGCTCGCCGGAGGGGGCGGCATTTTGGCGCTTCTGGCCGCCTGGTTCTTCGCCCGAAGGAAGGGCGCGTCGAAGAAAGATGCAGAAGCGGATCTCAGTACTACGCTGACGCCGCCAACGACGGCGAGTTTGACTGCCAATTCCGTCTTCCGCACCACGGGTGGTCAGAGCGTCGATACCGCGTCGCAGACGCCGGCGCATACCGACTTCAGTCAGGCGGGGCCGGGAAGTATCGATACCGATGAGGTCGATCCCGTGGCCGAGGCCGATGTCTACATGGCTTACGGTCGTGATGCCCAGGCGGAGGAGATTTTGCTGGAGGCGAAACAGAAAGATCCGAAGCGTCTGGCGATTTGTCTGAAACTGCTGGAGATTTATTCCGGGCGCAAGGATCTGGCTCGTTTCGAGACGCTGGCGACCGAACTGTATGGAGAAACGAACGGCGTTGGGCCTGATTGGGAGAAAGCAGTGGCGATGGGGCACCAGCTTGATCCGGCCAATCCGTTGTTCCGCGGAGAGCCGGTGCCAGCCGGGGTCGCGGCAGTTGCCGCGGGAGCAGCCTTGGCTGGTGCCGTGTCCGAGAAGGTGAAAGATACACAGACCATGCCAGGGACGCTGTCCCAACTGGCGAAAGAGGCAGACTCGATCGAAGAGATCACTACGGAGCCGGTGGTCGCTACGGCAGTTGAATCTGCCGAAACGAAGGGGCTTGATTTTAATCTCGGTGTGGAAGAGAGCACGGCGAGCGAGAGTGAAGTTTCCGTTGAGGAGGCGTCGGATGCTCTCGGTGCGCTCGATTTCGATTTGGGGAGTATCTCGCCTGAGCTTCCTGTCGAGCCTGCTGTGCCGGAGTTTTCGCTACCCGATACGCCGTCGTCGGAAATCGAGAAGGCAGCGGATGAAACAGGTTCCGGCGCTGAACTTGATCTGGACTTCGATATCGGGACACAAATCATGCCAGCCGCCGAGATCCTGGGCGATGAGGACCAGACCTTGGCGGATAAGGGGTTGCCCGATCTGGATTTCGACCTCGGTTCGATCGTGACCAGCCATGCGCAACAGAAAGCCTCTATCGAAGAGCCTGTTTCTGCGAGTCAAGGAAGTACTGATGATGTCGAGTTCGATGTCAATCTGACGGAGTCGACTTTCCTCGGTCGCGCAGAGCCGGAACACTCCTCGTTCGATCTTTCGGAGATCGAACTCGATCTTCAGTCGCCAGAGCTTGAAATTCAGTCTGATCAGGTAGGTGCTGATAATAAAGATGGCCCTTCACGTGAGGAGGATCAGGCAGAAGCACCCCACGTTTCCACGGCGGTCAATCCGGATTTCTCGCTTGAGCAGGTGGAAACGCTCATCGTGCCTGGGGCGCAGTCCCAGACAATGGTTAATCCCGACTTCCTTGAACAGGATGTGGAGGCCACGTTGATTACCCCGTCCTTTGACGGTGGGGCCGATCTGGCGTCTGACATGGAGATAGGGGGTAACGAGGAGGTCGCGACCAAACTCGATCTCGCAAAAGCTTATGAAGAGATGGGCGACCTCGAAGGCGCTCGGGAACTCCTGCAGGAAGTGTTGAAAGAGGGTGATGTCGCGCAGCGTGAGGCTGCGCAGACTCTGCTCGACAGGATCGGCGGATAGTTCGTAGAAACGTATAACGAAAGGCCGTGCCCGATAGCGGGTGCGGCCTTTCTTCATTCCTGGGTTGAGGCCGATGCCGACTTCAAGGATTCATCCCGCGACTCGCTTGCTGATCTGGATTTCAACGCTGATCGCCGTCCAGTTCATTGACGGCGCGATGTTTATCGTGGCGTTCTCTGTCGTTTCTCTATGCGGCAAGCGGGTGGCACTTCGCGCCTGGCGCCTGATCTGGAGGGCGCGCTGGTTGCTGGCTTCGCTGTTTGTCATTTTTGCCTGGGGCGTGCCGGGGAAAGCGCTTTGGAATGAAGGTCTGTTTTCTCCGAGCTATGAAGGGATTCGTGAAGGAGCCCGTCATCTCGCCCGGATGCTCCTTGTGCTGATCACCGTTGCCGCCTTCCTTGAATTCACCCCTCTGGCAGACCTGCTTGCCGCCACGCGGGCGCTACTGCGTCCGTTCCAGAGGTTGGGGGTCAATGCGGATCGGGGGGTTGTCAGATTGATGCTTGTCCTCCGATATGTGGAGACGTTGCCGCGTCCACGTGACTGGAAAATTCTTCTGGCAATGCCCGATGTATGTACTAGCGAAAGGATTGAGGTTGAGCAGCACGCACTGAACTGGCGTGACGGACTGGCAATCACATGCTTGTGTGCCGCGATCTTCGTTGCTCTTCTGGGTGGGTATTCATGAAATTTGCATTGGGAGTCGAGTACGACGGGGCTGCGTTCCGCGGTTGGCAAACTCAGCCCGGGAAGGGAACCGTCCAGGACGCACTGGAATTCGCGCTTGCACGTATCGCCGGGCATGAGGTTCCAGTGATTTGCGCCGGGCGTACGGATGCCGGTGTTCATGCAACCGGGCAAGTCGTTCACTTCGAGACGACGGCCAACCGGCCATTGTCTGCGTGGGTTCGCGGCGTCAACACCTTTCTTCCGCCAACAGTAGCGGTGCGCTGGGCTTGTCGTGTTGACCAAGATTTTCATGCACGATTCGCTGCGTTCGGGCGATGCTATCGCTATCTCTTGATCAATCGGGCTCAGCGGCCGGGCGTGTGGCACGGGCGTGCAGGGTGGTATCACCACGGGCTCGACGAAGCGAGAATGCAGGAAGGGGCGCGGCTTCTTGTCGGGGAGCACGATTTTTCCGCATTCCGCGCGGCGGATTGCCAGGCCCGCTCGCCGATCAAGCTGTTGCGCCATGCGGAAGTCAGGCGCTACGGGGACATGGTGGTCTTCGATTTTGAAGCGAGCGCCTTTCTCCACCACATGGTGCGCAACATGGTCGGTAGTCTGGTCTATGTCGGCCAGGGCAAACAGTCACCGTCGTGGATCGGCGATTTGCTCGACGCCGCCGACCGGACAAAGGCGGCGCCGACCTTTGCGGCGGCCGGACTGTATCTCGTCGGGGTCCGTTACGAAGAACGCTGGGGGCTGCCGATTCCCGCCGAGCCCTTCCTCCCCGGTACAATGATCCTTTGAGGAGGGACTGTGTTGCGGACGCGAATCAAGATATGCGGGCTGACCCGAACCGAGGACGTTCATGCGGCTGTCGATGCGGGCGCCGATGCGCTGGGGCTGGTGTTCTATCCGCCCAGCCCGCGCTTTGTTGCACCGGAAAAGGCCGCAAGTCTGGCGCGTCTGGTGCCGCCGTTTGTCACGACGGTTGGACTGTTCGTCAACGCGACGCCGGAATTCGTTCGCGAGGTGCTGGCGGCGGTACCGATCAACCTGCTGCAGTTCCACGGTGACGAGGATGAAGCCTACTGCCGGCAGTTCGATCGCCCCTATGTCAAGGCCGCCCGGATGAAGCCTGGGGTCGATTTGCTACAATACGCCGCTGCCTTTTCATCAGCGCAGGCAATCCTGGTTGACGCGTTCGTGGAGGGCTATGGCGGGAGCGGGACGGTGTTCGACTGGAACCTGATTCCGCCAACGTTGCCCAAGCCGCTGATCCTGTCCGGCGGGCTCGATGCGGGGAACGTCGGTGAGGCCGTAGCACGGGTGCGACCGGCGGCCGTCGACGTCTCGTCCGGCGTCGAGGTTGGCAAGGGCATCAAGGATTCGTGCAAGATTCGCGCGTTTGTCGCCGCCGTACGCGCAGCGGATATGGTGGAATCTGCGGCAACCGATTGATCCGATTTTTCGGTACTGGAAGAACGATGCGCAAGACCTGTGGTGGACGTACCCGTACCTGCTGGAGACGATTTCTCGCCGACCACACTTGAGGCCGGTGATCGCCTGATCACCTGCGGTTTTATCTCAATTGCCTCAAGGAAATTCCATGACTGCCAATACCTATGATCTGCCCGATGCCCGCGGCCACTTCGGCCCGTACGGCGGCATCTTCGTCGCAGAAACCCTGATTCCCGCACTCGCCGAACTGAAAGATGCCTACGCCGCCGCCCAGCAAGACCCCGAGTTCATCGCGGAGTTCGAATACGAACTCAAACACTATGTCGGCCGGCCCAGCCCGGTTTATCACGCCAAGCGCCTTTCTGACGAAATGGGCGGTGCCCAGATCTACCTGAAGCGCGAAGATCTCAACCACACCGGCGCGCACAAGGTGAATAACTGCATCGGCCAGGCCATGCTCGCCCGGCGCATGGGCAAGAAGCGCGTGATCGCGGAAACCGGCGCCGGCCAGCACGGGGTCGCTTCGGCTACCGTCGCGGCGCGCTACGGCATGGAATGCGTCGTGTACATGGGCTCCGAGGACGTCAAGCGCCAGGCCGCCAACGTCTATCGCATGAAACTGCTCGGCGCGACTGTCGTGCCGGTCGAGAGCGGCTCGAAGACGCTCAAGGACGCACTTAACGAAGCGATGCGCGACTGGGTGACCAACGTCTCGTCGACTTTCTACATCATCGGCACCGTCGCCGGTCCGCACCCGTACCCGATGATGGTGCGCGACTTCCAGGCGGTGATCGGCAAGGAGTGTATCGAGCAGATGCCGGAACTCTGCGGGCGCCAGCCGGATGCGGTGATCGCCTGCGTCGGTGGCGGCTCCAACGCCATGGGGATCTTCCATCCTTACATCCCGTTCGACGACGTGCGCCTGATCGGTGTCGAGGCAGCGGGCGACGGTGTCGACACCGGTCGTCACGCGGCGTCGCTGACCGCCGGACATCCCGGCGTGCTGCACGGCAACCGCACGTACCTGCTGCAGGACGCCAACGGCCAGATCATTGAGACGCATTCGATCTCCGCCGGCCTCGACTATCCGGGCGTCGGTCCCGAGCACGCCTGGCTGAAGGACACCAAGCGCGCCGAGTACGCGACGATCACTGATGCGGAGGCGCTGCAGGCGTTCCATACGCTGTGCCGGCTCGAAGGCATCATCCCGGCGCTTGAGTCTAGCCACGCCATCGCCCACGCGATGAAACTGGCACCGACGCTGGCCAAGGACAAGATCCTGCTCGTCAATCTTTCCGGTCGCGGCGACAAGGACATGCACACCGTCGCCGAAAAATCGGGCATCACTTTCTGAGGAGGCGCCATGTCGAAGATACAAGCCACTTTCGAGCGCCTGCAGGCGCAAGGGCGCAAGGCGCTGATTCCGTTCGTCACCGCCGGCGATCCGGACCCGAAACTGACCGTGCCGCTGATGCACACGCTGGTCGAAGCCGGCGCCGACATCATCGAGCTGGGCGTGCCGTTTTCCGACCCGATGGCCGACGGGCCGACCATCCAGCGCGCCTCCGAGCGCGCTCTGGTCAAGGGGGTCAGCCTGCGCCAGGTGCTGGAAATGGTCGCCAACTTCCGCGCCGACAACAACGAGACGCCGGTGGTGCTGATGGGCTACGCCAATCCGATCGAGGCGATGGGCGTCGATACCTTCGCGGCGGCGGCGTTCGACGCCGGCGTCGACGGTGTGCTGGTTGTTGATTACCCGCCGGAAGAGAGCGCCGATTTCGCCAAGGCCATGCAGGCCAACGCGCTCGATCCGATCTTCCTGCTTGCGCCGACCTCGACCGAGGAACGCGTAGCCATGGTCTCCGAACTGGCCAGCGGCTACGTCTACTACGTTTCGCTCAAGGGGGTGACCGGTTCCGCGCAACTCGATGTTGAAGCCGTTGCCAAACGGATTCCGGAAATTCATGCGGCGGTTGGCGTGCCGGTTGGTGTCGGCTTCGGCATCCGCGACGCGCAGACGGCCGGGGCGATCGCCCGCTTTGCCGATGCCGTCGTGGTCGGCAGCCGGATCATCGAGGAAATCGAGAAAGCGCCGGCCGACGAGCTCTGTGCGCGGGTCAAGACGCTTGTCGCCGACCTGCGTCGCGGTATAGACGAGGCAAGCAAAAACTGAGTGCGGAGGGCCGTGCGATGAGCTGGTTGAACCAGGTAGTGCCGAAAATCAAGCGCAGTCCGGACGCCGGCCAGCGCAAGAGCGTTCTGCCCGAAGGGCTGTGGAGCAAGTGCCCGGCGTGCGATGCGGTGCTGTACGCGGCCGACCTGGAGAAAAACCAGCAGGTTTGCCCGCAATGCGGCCATCATAATCGCCTTGCCGCGCGGGCGCGTCTCGATCTGCTACTCGATCCCGAGGAGCGTTTCGAGATCGGCGCCGACGTGCGGCCGGCCGATCCTCTGCATTTTCGCGACAGCAAGCCCTATACCGAGCGTTTGGCCGACTCAACGAAGGCGACCGGCGAGACCGATGCGCTGGTGGTGATGCAAGGACGGCTGAAGACGCTGCCGGTGGTGGTCGCGGCGTTCGAGTTCGAGTTCATGGGCGGTTCGATGGGCTCCGTGCTCGGCGAGCGCTTCGTGCGCGGCGTGCAGTTGGCCGTCGAGCAGCGCATGCCCTTTCTCTGCATCGCCGCTTCCGGCGGGGCACGCATGCAGGAGGGTCTATTCTCGCTGATGCAAATGGCCAAGACGACGGCGGCGCTACGACGGCTGGCGGACGCCCGGCTGCCGTTCATTTCGGTCCTCACCGATCCGACGATGGGCGGAGTCTCCGCCTCCTTCGCCTTCCTCGGCGACATCGTCATCGCCGAGCCGGGCGCGCTGGTCGGGTTCGCCGGTCCGCGCGTGATCGAGCAGACCGTCCGCCAGAAACTGCCGGAGGGATTTCAGCGCGCCGAGTTTCTGCTCGGCAAAGGGGCGGTCGACATGATCGTCGATCGCCGCGAGATGAAGGATTCGCTGGCGAAGCTGCTCGGCCTGCTGCAAAAGGCTCCGGTAGCCGCGTGATAACGCTCGACGACTGGCTTGCCCACCTCGAAGGGTTGCACCCGAAAGGGCAGGCCGGGATCGAGCTCGGGTTGGAGCGTGTGACCCGCGTCAAGCAGGTCCTGCTGCAGCGGCAAATGTGCCCGGTCGTCGTGGTCGGCGGCACCAACGGCAAGGGATCGACCTGCGCCTATCTGGAATCGATCTGCCGCGCTGCCGGCTACCGGGTCGGCTGTTACACCTCGCCGCACCTGCTGACCTACAACGAGCGGGTGCGGATCGACGGCGCGCCGGTCGACGACGAAGCTTTGTGTGCGGCCTTCGCACGTGTCGAGGCGGCGCGGCAGGCGGCCGGAAACGTCGCGCTGACCTACTTCGAGTTCGGTACGCTCGCCGCATGGGAGGTGTTCGCGGAGTGGGGAGCCGAACTGGTCATCCTCGAAGTGGGTCTTGGCGGTCGTCTGGATGCGGTCAATATCTACGATGGCGATGTCTCGGTGATTACCGGCATTGCCCTTGACCATACCGACTGGCTTGGGCCGACGCGGGAATCGATCGGTTACGAGAAGGCAGGTGTTTTCCGCGGTGGCAGGCCGGCGATCTGTGCCGACGTCGAACCGCCCCGGTCGCTGATGGAACACGCCGCGGCGATCGGCGCCGACCTGCAGTTGATCGGGCGAGATTTCGGTTTCTCGCGAAGTGGCGACCGCTGGTCGTGGTGGAATCGGCGTGGAACAAAACGGGATTCCCTGCCGCTGCCGGGGCTGTCCGGCGCGCATCAACTCGGGAACGCCAGCGCGGTACTGGCGGCCGTCGATATTTTGCAGGACCGCCTGCCTGTTGATGTGGCCGCCGTTGCGCACGGGCTGCAAGAGGTTCGTCTGGCAGGGCGCTTCCAGCGTGTCAGCGAGCGGCCCGAAATCATCGTCGATGTGGCGCACAATCCGCAGGCGGTCGCCGGTCTGGCGCAGACGCTTGCGGCACAGGAAAACACGGGACGGACGTTCGCCGTGGTCGGCATGCTGGCGGACAAGGATATCGCCGGAGCATTGCAGGCGATGGCCGAGGACGTCGACCTCTGGTTTCTGGGGAGCCTGGAAGGGCCGCGCGGCGCGGCCGCTGAGGTGCTGGCTGCCGCGGTGTGGTCAGTCCAGCCGGACGCGGCCGTTGAATGCTTCTCCTCGGTGAAGGAGGCTTTCCGCCGCGCTGTCGGCGTGGCCGGGGAAAATGATAGAATCCTCGCCTTCGGATCGTTCGTCACTGTTGCCGCCGTCCTGCGCGAGATAAAGCAGGATTCCTGATCCCCGGGGTGTTCCCGATTCTTACCCTTCCCGCTACCGATTGTCGATTTAGCAATGTCCGATTCCCCTGATGCACAGTTGCAGTTGAAGAAACGTGCGCGCCGTCGTCTCGTCGGTGCCGTGGCTTTTGCCGGACTGGCGGCGATCATTCTGCCGATGGTCATGGACGAGGAGCCGAAGCAGCAGGTACAGGACGTCCAGATCCGCATTCCGGGGCAGGACCAGGTGCCGTTTGCGCCGAACCTGAAACCGAAGGTTTCGGAAAAGAAGGAAGTCGATGCGGCGTCGCAATCGGTCAAGACGGTTGACGCGGTGGAGGCAGTGGCCGGGAAAGGCCAGGAAAAGACGCCTGAACGGGGAACGGAAAAGGCAGCGGAAAAACCGCAGGAAAAGCCTGCTCAAGAAGTCAAACCGCCCGAGAAGGAGCCTGCCAGGCCGGCCGAAAAGACTTCGGAACGTCCGGCTGACGCCAAGGATGCTCAGCGCGCCGCCGCGATTCTCGGTGGCAAGACGGTCGACAATCCGGCGCCGTCCGCCAACGGCCAGTTCGTGATTCTCATCGGCGCGTTCGCCAACCCGGCGAACGTCAAGCAACTGCAGACCAAGATCGGCGAACTCGGCGTCCGAGTGTTCACCGAGCCGCTCGATACGTCCGGCGGGCGCAAGACGCGCGTGCGCGCCGGTCCCTTCCCGTCCAAGGAGGCAGCGCAGAAGGCGTTGGACAAGATCAAGCGGATCGGAGTGAACGGCGTGATCGCCGCCAAGCAATGACTGTTTTCGACTATGTCGTACTGACGATCCTGCTCGCGTCGATGGCCCTGGGGGCCTGGCGCGGCGTCGTCGGCGAGATCATCGCCCTGGCTGCCTGGGTGCTGGCTTTCTTCGCTGCCAAATGGTGGGGAGCGGAATTCGCCAATGCACTACTCGGCGGCATTGCCGATCCGGCGATCCGGATCGTCGTTGCGTGGGTGCTGGTTTTTGTCATCGTATTACTGCTGATGGCGCTGGTGCGCCTGGCGATTCGCGGCCTGCTCAAGGCGCTCGGCCTGAGTCCGAGCGATCGCGCGCTGGGAGTGCTGTTCGGCACGGCGCGGGGGGCACTGATCGTTCTGGCGCTGGTGGCGCTGGGCGGGACGCTGTCGCTGGCGAAGGAACAATGGTGGAGCGAGGCGGCATTCTCCGCACCGCTTGAAACGGCGGTGCTGGCCTGCAAGCCTTGGCTGCCGCCCGATGTGGCCAAACGGATTCGGTTCAGGTAGGAAGACACTATGTGCGGTATTCTCGGAGTCATGGCGAACACGCCGGTCAATCAACTGCTCTACGACGGGCTGATGGTGTTGCAGCATCGCGGTCAGGATGCGGCAGGCATCGCGACGGGCAAGGACAACACCTTTTTCATGCACAAGGGCTCGGGGACGGTGCGGGACGTGTTCCGTACCCGAAACATGCGCGCTCTGCCCGGCAACATGGGCATCGCGCATTGTCGCTACCCGACAGCCGGTTCATCGTCCGATTCCGCCGAATCGCAGCCGTTCTACGTCAATTCGCCGTTCGGCCTGGTTCTTGCGCACAACGGCAACCTGACCAACACGGCGCAGTTGCAGGAGGAAATGTTCCGGCAGGATCTGCGCCACATCAATACCAGTTCCGATTCGGAAGTCCTGCTCAACGTTCTTGCGCATGAACTGCAGGAGTCGGCGAAGGGCTTCAAGCTCGACCTGGATACGATTTTCGCCGCGGTCGCGGGGGTTCATCGCCGTTGCAAGGGCGCCTACGCGGTGGTGGTCCTGATCGCCGGCTATGGCCTGCTGGCGTTCCGCGATCCGTTCGGCATCCGGCCGCTGGTCGTCGGCGTCAATGAAACGCCGCAGGGGCCGGAGTATCTCGTCGCATCGGAGTCGGTGGCGCTTGATACGCTGGGGTTCCAGGTGCTGCGCGATGTAGCGCCGGGCGAAGCGCTGTTCGTGGATATGTCGCAGCAATTGCACTTCCGTCAGTGCGCCGAGAATCCGGTGCTCTCGCCGTGCATTTTCGAGTACGTTTATCTGGCCCGACCGGACTCGGTGATCGACGGCGTGTCGGTCTATGAGACGCGGTTGCGCATGGGCGAGCATCTGGCGGACAAGGTGGCGCGGGATCTGCCGAACGACATCGACGTGGTCATCCCGATCCCCGATTCGAGCCGCCCGGCCGCGATGCAACTGGCGCAGCGCCTCGGCATTCCGTATCGCGAGGGTTTCGTGAAAAACCGCTACATCGGGCGCACCTTCATCATGCCCGGGCAGTCGATTCGCCGGAAGTCGGTGCGTCAGAAGCTCAACACGGTTGGTCAGGAGTTCAAGGGCAAGCGTGTCCTGCTGGTCGACGATTCGATCGTGCGCGGCACGACCAGTCACGAAATCGTCGAAATGGCGCGTGCCGCCGGGGCGCTCAAGGTCTATTTTGCCTCGGCCGCGCCGCCCGTTCGTTTCCCCAACGTGTACGGCATCGACATGCCGACGCGCGGCGAACTGATCGCCACGGGGCGTTCCGAAGAGGAAATTGCGAAGGAGATAGGGGCCGACGCGCTGGTGTATCAGGATCTGGACGAACTGAAGGCGTCCATCGCGGGACTCAAGGCCGATCTGTCGCAGTTCGACTGTTCCTGCTTTGACGGCCAATACGTGACCGGCGACGTGACCCCGGAGTATCTCGATGCCATCGAGCAGGCGCGCGAAAACAAGCTCGCCGCGGCGGTCGTCGACGACGGTGGCTCTCGCCAGCTTGACCTCGGGCTGAAAACCGCAGGGAGCTGACTGCCCGGGTTTTACAGGAAACGAACGAAAAACGGGAGGCACGAATGCCTCCCGTTTTTCATGTGGCGGGGCGGGTGACCGTGCCGGATCAGTATTCCCAGAAGATTCGCTGCAGTTCCTTGCTGTCATGCGTCTGCGTCAGGGCGACCGAGGCGAGGATACGTGCCTTTTGCGGGTTCAGATCGTGCGCGACGACCCAGTCGTACTTGTCGACCGGTTGCTCGGGCTTAAGAGAGAAGCCGCTGTCGGTCGTTCGGGATTCAGGATGGTGGGCGATGTTCCTCGTTCGGAGACTCGAACGATGATGCAGTCGTCATTGATTTGTCCAGGTATTCAGGCAGCTTCGGGCGGCGTCGATCAGTTCGCCCGCGCTTAAACCGATCGGACCGATGCCGGCAGCGACAAGGTGATCGGCGGCAGCGCCGTGCAGGTGCACGGCAGCCAGCAAGGCATCGCGTGCGGAGGCGCCCTGGGCGAGGAGCGTCGCCACGAATCCGGTGAGTACGTCGCCGCTGCCGGCCGTGGCGAGCCCGGGATTGCCGGAGGTGTTGATGAACCAGTCGCCTTTCGGTGTTGCGATGACGGTGCCACAGCCTTTCAGCGCGACGTAAGCGTTGAAGCGGGTAGCGAGCCGGCAGGCCTCACCGATCCGGTCCCTCTGGATCTCGCCGGTGGCGCAGTCGAGCAGGCGTGCCGCTTCCGCAGGATGCGGAGTGAGCAGTGTCGGCGCGTGGCGCCCGGTGACGGCGACGTGGAGTTCGGGGTTCTCGGCAAGGCGGTTCAGCGCGTCGGCGTCGAGAACCAGCGGGATGTCCAGGTGGCAGGCGGTTTCCAGCAGCGCGATCACCTCGCCGTTGTTGCCCATGCCCGGCCCGCAGGCCAGTGCTGTCAGGTCGGTGGCCAGCAGCCGGTCGGGGCGGCGGATCATAAGTTCCGGTTGCAGCGGGTCGAGCGCCGGGGCGCGTTCATCGATCAGCCCGAGGTAGATGCGCCCGCCGCCGAGGCGCAGCGCCGCGCGAGCGGCCAATAACGCGGCGCCAACCATGCCTGCGGAGCCGCCGAGAATGCCGACGTTGCCGAAGCTGCCCTTGTGCGAATTGCGACGGCGCGGTTGCAGCAGGCCGGCGAAAAGATGGGGCGTGATTGTCCGGCCCGATGGCTCACCAAAACGGGACGTGTCAAGGTCGAGCGAAGCGACGCTGACCTCGCCGCAGAAGTCGGGGCCGTCGGCGGTGAACAGGCCGGGCTTTGCAGCGATGAAGGTGATCGTGTGGCTGGCGCGGATGGTGGCGCCGTGCAAACAGCCGGTGTCGGCGTCGAGTCCGCTCGGGCAGTCGAGGGCCAGCAGCGGGCAAGTGTCGCGTTCGGCCAGCGCGTTGGCCTGGTCGATCAGCTCGGCGTACTGTCCGGCGATGTCGCGGGTGAGGCCGATGCCGAACAGGCCATCGACAATCAGCGACCAGCGCTGGGTCGGCGGGATGTCGCTCCGTGTTGTGCCGCCCGCGTCAGTAAAGCGACGATAGGCGGCGGCTGCATCGCGCGGCAGTCGGGCCGCATCGCCGGGAAAAACCACGCAGGTTTCGAAGAACCGCCCGTTCAGCAGTCGCGCAACTTCAAAGGCGTCGCCGCCGTTGTTGCCGGGGCCGGCGAGGATCAGCACGGGGTGGCCGCGGTCGGCACAGAGCTCTGCCGCGAGATCGGCGGCAGCAAGGCCCGCGCGCTGCATCAGCGGAAGTTCGGAGAATGCTGTTTCGATCCGGCGGATGGCCTCGTTGGTATAGAGTGGCTCGGGCAGCATGGCTTGGGCTCGCGAAGCGGAGCGGCCATTCTAGCGCGAAGGCGCGGGTTAGGCGTCCGGGGTAGGGCGATTACTTGAAATGCCACTCCACCGCTGACCAAAGCGTGGAGGTACAGAGACAACGCAGAGAAAACCATTTTGTATCTCTTGCGCTTCCTCTGCGCCTCCGTACCTGTGGTGGGTTCTTGGTTTTACAAAAGCCGGGCCGGCTACTTGCCCGCCGCGTCCACCACCGCCAGCGCCGTCATGTTGACGATCCGCCGCACCGTTGCGGTGTTGGTCAGCACATGCACCGGCCGCGCGGCGCCGAGCAGGATCGGGCCGATGGTGATGCCTTCGCCCACCGTCATCTTGAGCAGGCTGTACGAGATGTTGGCGGCATCGAGGTTCGGCATGATCAGGATGTTGGCCTCGCCGGTGAGCGGCGATTCCGGATCGAACTTGCTGCGGATGGCTTCCGACAGTGCCGCATCGCCGTGCATCTCGCCGTCGGCTTCCACGTCCGGTGCCATCGTCCGGAACAACGCGCCGGCTTCGGCCATCTTCCGCGCCGAGGGCGTGTCCGAGTCGCCGAAGTTCGAATGCGAGAGCATCGCCACCTTCGGCACGATGCCGAAGCGCCGCACGCCATCAGCGGCCATCCGGGCGATCTCGGCCAACTGCTGGGCGTCCGGGTCTGGGTTAACGTGCGTGTCGCAGATGAAGAGCGCGCGGCCCGGCAGAATCAGGTGATTCATCGCGGCCATCGTCGAGCAGCCGGGGGCGGTTCCGATCACGTCGCGTACCTGTTGCAGGTGGTGCATGTAGTGGCCGGTCACGCCGCAGATCAGCCCGTCGGCGTAACCCAGACGGACCAGGATGGCGCCGATGACCGTCGCGTCCTGGCGCAGCGTGGCCCTGGCGGTGTCGATATTCACGCCCGACCGTTTCATGAGGCCGTGATAGTGCCGCCAGGCTTCGTTGTAGCGCGGGTCGTTGTTCGGGTCGACGATCTCGATGTCCTCGCCGATGCGCAGCTTGGAGCCGATGCGTTCGAGCCGCGCAGCGATCACGTCCGGCCGGCCGATCAGGATCGGCTGGGTCAGCCGCTCGTCCAGCACGATCTGCGCAGCGCGCAGCACGCGCTCATCCTCGCCGTCGGAGAAGACGATTTTCTTGGGCTTTCCGGTGCGTGCGGCGTCGAACACCGCGCGCATGCCGACGCCGGTGCGGTAGATGAAGCCCTTGAGTTTCTCCACATAGGCGGCCATGTCGGCGATCGGCCGGCTGGCGACGCCGGATTCCATCGCCGCCTTGGCCACGGCCGGGGCGATGACCAGGATCAGGCGCGGGTCGAAGGGCTTGGGAATCAGGTACTCCGGCCCGAACGACCATTCCTGCCCGGGGTAGGCCGAGGCCACCTCGCTGGTGACCGCCTCGTGCGCCATCGCCGCGATGGCGTGCACGCAGGCCAGCTTCATTTCTTCAGTGATGCGTGTCGCGCCGACATCCAGCGCGCCGCGGAAGATGAAGGGGAAGCAGAGGACGTTGTTGACCTGGTTAGGGTAGTCCGAGCGGCCGGTGGCCATGATCACGTCCGGCCGCGCCTGATGCGCGAGTTCCGGCATGATCTCCGGTGTCGGGTTGGAGAGCGCGAAGACGATCGGCTGCCGCGCCATCGTTGCCACCATCTCGGGCTTCAGTACGCCGGCGGCAGAGAGGCCGAGGAAGATGTCGGCGCCATTGACGGCGTCGGCCAGCGTGCGCGCAGAGGTCTCGCGGGCGTAGCGCGCCTTGTTCGCCTCCATGTTGGCGTCGCGCCCGACGTGGATTACGCCCTTCGAGTCGCAAACCATCACGTTCTCGCGCTGGATGCCGAGGTTGCACCACAGGTCGAGGCAGGAGATCGCCGCCGCGCCGGCGCCCGAACACACCACCTTCACTTGCGCGATGTCCTTGCCGACGACCTTCAATGCGTTGAGCATTGCCGCGGCCGAGATGATCGCCGTGCCGTGCTGGTCGTCGTGGAAGACCGGGATCGACATCCGTTCCTTGAGCTTTTTCTCGATGTAGAAGCACTCCGGCGCCTTGATATCCTCAAGGTTCACGCCACCGAGCGTCGGCTCCAGCGCGGCGACCATCTCGATCAGCTTGTCCGGGTCGTTTTCCGCGAGTTCGATGTCGAAGACGTCGATGCCGGCGAACTTCTTGAACAGGCAGCCCTTGCCCTCCATCACCGGCTTGCCGGCCAGCGGGCCGATGTTGCCGAGGCCGAGCACGGCGGTGCCGTTGGTGACCACGCCGACGAGGTTGGCGCGCGAGGTGTACAGCGCGGCATTGCTCTCGTCCTCGACGATGGCCTCGCAGGCGTAGGCGACGCCGGGGGAGTAGGCGAGCGAGAGGTCGAACTGGTTGGTCAGCGCCTTGGTCGGCTGGATCGAAATTTTTCCGGGCGTGGGGTACTGGTGGTATTCAAGCGCAGCGTCGCGCAGGGTCTTTTCCATGGTTGCCTGGGCTCCTTCGTTGTGTGGTTATCGTTGGGGAACGGCCTGACGAAACTGAGAGAACAGTCATTGGCGGTGGCTGAAATCCTGTCAAGCTAACGGAGTTTAGCAGCAAGGGGCGGGGTGTTCTTTGCCAAAAGCCACAATCTGACGAGGCGGAGCAGTGCAAACGGTAAAATAGTGCTTTCCCCAATTTGACGTTCCGTCGGTTCACGCCGCATGAGTGCAAACTCCGATTTCTCCCCGTTGAACAACCTGCCCGCCGATTGCCGCGACGCGGCGACGCTGCTCAACCGGCAGTGCTTTTGCCAGACTGTCGATCGTGCCGCGCTGAGGCGGTCGTTCGAGGGCGGCGAGGGGCTGTCCGGGTCGGAAATCCTCGCGTCGCGGCCGAACCTGTTTTCTCCTTCACGGGTTTTCGTGGCGCAGGATCACCTCGATGCCATGGCGCGGCTCGTTCGCGTCGTCGAAGGCCTCGTCGGGCTTCCCGCCTGGCAGGAGCGCGTGCTGGCCTATGCGCCGGAGATCGCGCGGCACGTTCCCGGCGCCGCCGGAGCCTTCCTCGGCTACGACTTCCATCTCGACCCAAGCGGCCCGCGCCTGATCGAGATCAACACCAATGCCGGCGGCGGGTTGCTCAACGCCCGGCTGCTCGATGCGCAGATCGCCTGCTGCCCGCAAGTCCAGAGCCGGGGCGCGCAGCGGCACGCGGTCGAGAACGACTTCGTCGCCATGTTCCGCGAGGAGTGGCGGTTGTCGCGCGGGGATGTTCCGCTCAGGCGCATCGCCATCGTCGACGAAACGCCCGCGGAGCAGTTCCTCGCGCCGGAGTTCGAACTCTTCCGGCAACTGTTCGAGGCGCATGGCATCGCTGCATGCATCTGCGCGCCCGAAGCGTTGCGTTTCGACGGCGCGCATTTGACACTCGACGCCGAGGTGATCGACCTTGTCTACAACCGCCTGACCGATTTCGCGCTGGAAGGAGAAGGCAACGCCGTGTTGCGTGCCGCCTATCTCGCCGATGCCGTGGTGCTGACGCCGCACCCGCGCGCGCCTGCGCTGTACGCCGACAAGCGCAATCTGGTGGCGTTGAGCGATGACCCGTGGCTGCAGTCGATCGGCGTCGCTGCCCCCGAACGGGCGCTGCTGCGCACCTGCGTGCCTCCTACCGAAGAAGTGACGCCGGAAAACGCCGAATCCTTCTGGACGACGCGCAAGCAATGGTTCTTCAAGCCCGAAGCCGGTTTCGGCAGCAAGGCGACCTACCGCGGCGACAAGGTGACGAAGCGCGTTTTCGAGGAAATCGCCCGCGGCGGCTTCATCGCCCAGGCGCTGGTTCCGCCCTCCGAACGGCGGCTGATGGTCGATGGCGTCGAACAGCGGCTCAAGCTCGACCTGCGCAATTTTGTCTATCGCGGGCACGTGCAGCTCGTTTCGGCACGGCTGTATCAGGGCCAGACGACCAATTTCCGCACGCGCGGCGGCGGGTTCGCGGCGGTGTTCGCGGTGGGATGCCCGTAGGCTGGCTGTTTATCGATGTAGTTGAGCAGTTTCTTTACGTTCCGGCGAAGGTGCGTTGCGTTGGCGCATGAAAACGCAACTGGAGTACGCGGGATACTTCTGCTTGCGACCCAAAAGAGACATTCATCGTCGCGTTGAGAGGGCGGTAGGTTACTTGGGTAAAGCAGTCGTATAAAGCTGCTTGCAACTCAAGAACCTTGCTTAGCCAGGGAGTATTCAGACGGGGCATCAAGGCAGCATTGACGCCACCCCAAGACAACAACGAAAAAGAAGTACAGCACGTGGGGCGGTTAAACATCCGAACACCGTAATCGTGCGACACAAAATGACGCAAGAAAGGCCATAATCGCATCAGTCCATTCATCTGGTATTGATCGGCCAAAGGGCTAGACATAGCTTTATGCGAACTTTCTCGAAATCGAAACTCGTGGCCTTTCGCCAGTGCCCAAAACGTATGTGGCTGGAAATTCATCATCCGGAACTACGGGAAGACTCGGCGGCAACTCAGGCAAGTTTCAGCGTCGGATTCCAGGTCGGCGATATAGCCCGGAAGGTTTACGACCCTGACGCTTGCGGAGCCATGATCGATATTGAAGCCGAGGGATTCGGTGCGGCTTTTGAACGTAGCAAGGCTTTGATGCAAACGCCACAGCCCGTATTCGAAGCTGGGTTTTCTGCCACTGGAGCGTTGGCCTTCGCAGATGTAATGCGTCCGCAGGAAGTCAATGGTCGCTTGATGTGGCATATGGTAGAGGTGAAATCCTCTACATCGGTAAAGAATTATCACCGTGACGACGTTGCGGTTCAGTCCTACGTTGCTAGGTCGGCGGGAATCGCGCTGGCCTCGGTTGCTCTCGCGCATATCGACAGTTCATGGACCTATCCAGGCGATGGCGATTATCGCGGCTTGCTCAAGGAAAACGACCTGACGGAAGAGGCATTCGCACGGGCCGATGAGGTTGAAAGCTGGATTGCCAAAGCGGCGGCCATTGCAGAGGCCGAATCAGAACCAGCCGTTACAACAGGGGATCAGTGCTGGTCTCCGTTCGAATGTGGCTTCTATGGCTATTGCACCCGCAATGACAACAAGCCGGAATGCCCGGTCAATTGGTTACCCCGGATTACATCGGGCAAGATAAAGGCGCTTGCCGACCAGGGCATTATCGACATGAGAGATGTTCCAGATGCCCTGCTGAACGAGCGACAAGCTCGGGTGAAAGACTACACGTTACACGGTACGGTTTACTTTGACAGAGCGGCCACCGCAGAAGCCTTGGCTGCTTATCCACTTCCTGCCTGTTTTCTGGACTTCGAAACGATCCAGTTCGCCGTACCAATTTGGAAAGGCACGCGCCCGTATCAGCAGATTCCATTTCAGTTCAGTCTGCATGTTCTGGACGAAAGTTGTGAACTGCATCACACCCCGTTCCTGGACCTTTCTGGGAATGATCCGTCCGAAGCTTTTGCTCAGGCATTGCTGGCGGCTTGCGATCATCACGGCCCCGTCTTCGTGTACAACGCCGGCTTCGAAACGGCTCGAATCCGCGAACTTGCCGACCGCTTTCCGCTGCTCAGCGGTGATCTTCTAGCCATCAACGATCGCGTCGTGGATCTTCTCCCCATCGCGCGTGAGCACTATTACCACCCAAGTCAGGAGGGCAGCTGGAGCATCAAGAAGGTCTTGCCGGCAGTCGTTCCCGAACTGCGTTACGACGCGCTCGACGGTGTGCAGGACGGCGGAATGGCAATGGATGCCTTCCTTGAAGGAATTCACCCCGGCACGAGTAGCGTGCGAAAAGCAGAAATCGAACGGCAGTTACTCGCCTATTGCTGCCTCGATACCTATGCGATGGTTCGGCTGTGGCAGGTGTTCGCCGGACGAAACGAACTGAGACTTTGATCATGCCTCGCCGACCTGATTCACTGGAAACGCTACAGATTTCGCTTGAACTGTTGCGGCGCATTCCCCGGGGGCGCTCCGTCACGTCGTCTGAATTGCGCGACCAATTGGCGGAAGCGGGCTACGAGCGGGACATGCGGACCATTCAGCGGCAACTGGAAGTGCTTGCCGAATCCTACGATCTTGAGCGGGACGAGAGCACCAAGCCGTTTCGATACAGTTGGAAGCCGTATGCCAAGGGGCTATCGCTGCCGAGCCTCTCCACGCAGGAGTCGCTTTTGCTGATCCTGGCCGAGCAGCATTTGAATGCGCTGCTGCCAGCCAGGTTAATGAAATCGATGGAAAGCTTCTTTGCTCAGGCCCGTACCCAGATTGGCGACAAGATGGCGACGCAGCGAGAGCGAGAGTGGCTGGGCAAGGTCCGTGTAGTCAGTACGACACAACCGTTGCTACCCCCAAAAATCAGCCCGGACGTTTTCGAACAGGTCAGCAACGCGCTATATGAAAACCGGTGGCTCGAAATCGACTACCAGAATGCGGCCGGGAAACGCGCAAAAAGTCGCGTGATGCCGCTGGGTCTGGCACAACAGGGTACGCGTCTGTATCTCGTTTGCCGGTTCGATGGCTACGACAATGAACGAAGCCTCGCTCTGAACCGAATCGTTACAGCCAGGGCCTCGACCTTCACATTCGAGCGCCCCAAAGAATTCGACCTCAAGAAGTACGACGACGATGGCCGCTTCGGCTTCGGCTACGGCAATGGTGAACGTATTCGCCTGCAATTCAGAATCGACAAGGAGGCTGGACTCCATCTGCTGGAGTCGCCCTTATCTGTCGATCAGGACGTCAAGCAAGTAGGCGACGAGTACGAAATCACGGCAACAGTCGTGGATTCAGCGATGCTGGATTGGTGGTTGAGAGGGTTTGGCAATTCTGTCTCTGAAATTTCAAAAAGGAAGCTATCCGATGACTGAAAGAATCGAGGTGCCTGGCAACTGGATCTGTAATGGCGCTGAGTTAAAGCCGAAATCTGGTGCAAATTCCACCAATACTTGGGTTATGACTGGCAAGGAGATCAAGCCGAAAATAAACGCCTCGTCTTCCAACACCTGGGTTTGGGATGGAAAGGAGCTGAAACCGAAACTGGGAGCACTTTCTTCAAATACTTGGGTGGTCGAGAACAAAAAAGCAAGGCGCAAAAACGGGCGCAACCTCAGCAAATACATACGATGTTGGAGACCTGCCAATTCTCGTGATCGCAGGAAAGTTGGCGCTCAGACTTTGGTAAACGGATGTTGGACACTACTTGAGGAGACAAAAAACGATGAATGATAAATCTCAGCTCTCTTCCGAAACTCAGTATTTCTTCTCCCGCCACTGGGGCCTCGAAGACAAAGCGCCTGAGTGGGATTTTTCTTGGAAATGGGATGGTCCGGTCCCGAACTACAAGCGTGGCGGACTGTACGCTATCTTCAGGTTGGGGGAGCTTTTATACGTGGGGTTGGGGGCAAGCAAAGGAGGCGGAATTTATCGAGACCGCGGAATTAGCCGAAGATTGCTTTCTCACGTTATTCAAATCAGCGAGAACGACGCTTCTGTGTACGAGTTTCAGAAGCGCTGGGCAGTTCTTCAAGCTGATCTTGTCGCGACGATTGGATTTCCCGCTGACTACAACTATCTAGCCTGTGCGCTGGAAGACTATCTGATTGGCAAGCTAAATCCACCTGAAAATCAGATGAAAAGAAGTCGTGGTGATTAACTGCACCTCTATCAGACGCACGGAGAAAATCTCGGGACATGGGTTCGCCAAAGCTGTTTGATGATGAAGGAATGCCCGATGCCTGCAAGCTTTGATGGAAAATTGGTGGTTGCGATTCCGAGAGAAGAGATCTTTCGCGATGTGTTTGAACGCGACGCTGGTATTTGCCAATACTGCAACGAAGACCTGCTGTGGTCATACTCGATCTTTTCGACGACAAAGTTTGATCGCATTCCAGCAGCCGAGGATGGCTGGGTAACCTGCTGCGAAGCGTGCCACAACGCGCTAAAGGAATGCGCCCACTCCTCGTTCGAAGCACGTAAAGCATATGTCCAGCAGCATGCCTTGTCTGGGATTGAAGCATTCCGCGCGACAGCCGAAAGAATCAGGGCAAATCCTCGAGGACTTGGCATTGTTGGTCGACTAGTAGGTGCCGGATTGCTGCGAAACGATGATGTCATTTCTTTGGAGTATTTATTACCAAGCTTCCTTCAACATCATCCGGGCGACCCAGCCTATCAAGCGACAGTTTATTACTCACCAACGCGGGGAACCGATGTGATCTATTTGCATGACGAGAGTTTGCATCGACTCGAATTCTTGACGTTCGCCATCTTTCAGCAAGGACACGTCAATGCGCCATATCGCAAGACTCGATTCAGTTGGGGTATCTGTCCTGCCGATCATTGGGCTACGAAAGATAGGATCAGCCTGACCGAGTTACAGGTGAAACTGGATTGGGATGACTTGCAATCTGATGAGGATCATTGGAGTCCAGATGCGCTAATTGAAGAAGCGAAGGCTGCACTGCCCGTTGGCGAACAATACCCTGTGAGTTTCTTGCAACGGCGATTCCGGTTAGGGTACGCCCGCACATGTCGGCTGTACCAAGCGATACAGTACGCAGAGAGCCCTTCCGGCTAGAGCCGATGAGTTCCCGTTGGCCCTCTGGCAGGTTTTAGAGTCGACTTTTGAAAGCCACATGATCTTTCTGTCATTCCGTGCGCTAAAAGCACTTGGAGCGTACTGAAGTTATGGGCAACAACGTGGACTTTTTTGCGTCCGAATATCAAGGACTACACATGTACGACATTTACTCAAACGACCGAAACGATACATTGCGCTTCACTCTGGGGAAGAGTGGCTCACGAAAACTGCTCACCGTTGGGCTTAATCCCAGTACAGCAACACAAGAGACGTCCGACACAACGGTTGCCAAAGTCGAAGGTGTTGCAAAGCGGACTGGATTTGACGGATTCGTCATGCTGAATCTCTATCCAATCCGTTCCACCGACTTCAATGCATTATCTCCTGATGTAGATGCTGAAGCGTTCTCCGAGAACTTGAACCGTATAGAGACGCTTGTTGCAGCGGAACCAACGCCAGTGGTCTGGGCTGCGTGGGGTGAAAATATCTCTGCAAGAAGCTATTTCGTTGCCGCCGTAAGTCAGTTATTCGGTCGGTTACAAAAATACGGGACAGTTTGGCAACACTTCGGCACGCTAACCAACTCTGGGCATCCACGGCATCCGTCACGTCTACACTATGCTTGGTCGTTTTCCGCGCTTGATGCACAGCGCTATGCGCAAACACTCCGCACCTCACACCGCTAGCCTATGAGAGATCCCGAGCGAATCGACCGCACCCTCACTGCGTTGAAGCGAGTCTGGGAGGAACATCCTGATCTACGTTTGGGTCAGTTGGTCGTCGTAGCTGTCAAGCCAAAGGAGCCATGTCCGGAAGTCTTCTACGTAGAGGACGATGTGCTTCTCGAAAGCCTGCTCGACTACGAGCGGAAGGGCAACGCATCCAAATGAATTGGTTTGCGCTAAGTTGAATATCCGCTGCTTTCAACAAGAATCAGCACCAACCATTCCGATGGCGGGTGTCTGGGAGAACCTGCCATCCCATAGCCAATCAACACGAGTGGGTGAATTTCCGCTCCTGGCCGACTGCCTCCCCAAAGTTTCAAAAAGAATAAGCTGCAAGCTCCCTATTTAGACGCCGTACGGATCAACCTGTCTTCGGCTCCGGGAAGCTGTCGAGTCAAATACGGCGACTCCCGTACCATGTACGTGGCCTTTCTCGCCGGATGGCCCCGCGGTATGCTTCTGTCGTCTGTTGGCCGCCCGGCCACGATTCCTTCCCCGGAGGTGTTCATGCTTCGCCGAATTGTCTTTTCGATGCTGTTCTTCGTCCCGCTGGCGCAGGCTGACGTCGAGGCGCCCATTACGCAGGTGATCCTCTATCCGGGCGCAGCCACCGTCGAACGTTCTGCCGAGGTCGCGGCGGGAACGCGCTTGCTGGAGGTCGGTGGTCTGCCGGCCAACTTCGATACGAAAACCCTGCAGGTGCAGGCGGACAAGGGAATCCGCGTCGGGCAGATCATGGTCAAGGACGTGACGAGTGGCAGCGAAGGTGTTCATCCGCGTGAAAAGGCGCTGAAAAAGACGATTCTCGAACTCCAGGATCGGATCGAGGCGCTCGACATCGAGGTCCGGTCCGCCAGCCTGGTGACGGGCTACCTCGGGCGGCTGGAAAACGGGGAAAAGGCGGTGCTGGATGGCAAGGCGCTGCGCGGCGTTGCCGACGGCATCGAGGCAGCGGGGAAGGGGGCTTTCCAGCGTGCGCAGGCGGCGGAGGTTCGCAAGCGTGCGATCAAGGAGGAGCTCGACAAGGCTGAATTCGAGCTGGCGCAGTTGAAGAGTGGCGCCCGCAGTTTCCGCCGTCTCAGCGTGCAGCTGGCGGCCGAGCAGACCGGTCGGGTCCGCCTGATCTATCAGGTCAATCGGGCGGGCTGGCAGCCGGCCTATCGTGCCTCGCTTGATTCGGGACGTTCGGCGCTCGATCTGGAACGGTTGGCCTTGGTGTCGCAGAAAACCGGTGAGGACTGGGCTGGCGTCAGGCTCAAGCTGTCGACCGGGCAACCGCAGGCGTTTCGCGCGCTGGCTGATCCGCAGACACGTCGCCTTGTCTATCATCGGCCTGTCTCGCAGGACGAGTTGCGACGTTCCCGAGCCGTTCTGGCCGAAGCCGCTCCGGCCCCCGCGCCGATTATGAAGCGGGCCGCGAAGGACAGGGATGACTATGTCGTGCCTGTCATCGAAACCCAGGGGGGGTATGCGACCGAATTCGAGGTGCCAGGAACCGTGACGCTGGCGGCGGACGGTCGTGAAATCGCCGTGTCGCTGAGCAAGCAGGCAGTGACCGCATCGCAGCGCGTGCAGATTACGCCGTCGCTGCAGCCTTTCGGCGTGCTGGTCGCCGAGTTCGAACGTCCGCCGGGAGTCTGGTTGCCGGGCAATGTCCAGTTGTTCCGGGACGGAGGCTACGTCGGGGAGACGCGCTGGAATCCCGTCGGTTCAGAGCGCTTTACGCTGGGGTTCGGACAGGACGATCTGTTGCGAGTCACGGTCGATCGCAAGGTACTGCAGGACGGCTCGGAGGGCTTTACCGGCCAGCGGTTGCTACGCAAGGTCGGTGACGTCTATTCGCTGACCAGCTTGCACCGAAATCCCGTTGATGTGCTGGTGCTGGAGCCGTCGCCAGTGGCACAGTCGGAGGAAATCGAGGTCGAGCGGACATTTGAACCGCAACCGGGGGGCGATTCCTGGAAGGATCGCCCCGGGGTTGTCTTCTGGAACAAGGCGCTCGCGCCCAACGAAACCTGGAAGATCGGGGTGGATTACACGATCACCTATCCGAAGGAAGGCTCGGTCAGCGGTTTGCCGTGAGTCTTCGGGTTCATCGGCGTTACTCTTCCGGGCGAGGGAGTGCGATCGCGGCGATGAGGCCGCCGCCCTCCCGGTTTTTCAGAACGAGCCGCCCTCGACGCAGTGCGGCGATCCGGTCGACGATGGCGAGCCCCAATCCGGCTCCGGATTGATGGGGCCCGGCGGTCGTCCGCCGTGTGAACGGCCGGCGGATGCCGTCGAGTTCCGCTTCGGGCCCCCCGGAGCCGCGATCGAGAATGGAAAAGATCACCTGTTCGCCTGTCATTTCCAGGCGCAGGGCGATGTCGCCGCCGGCGTAGCGGCAGGCGTTCTCGACGAGGTTGGCAATGGCTCGGCGCAGCGCGACGGGGCGGATCAGCAGCGGTTCGGCGGGATGCAGGTCGAGCGTGAGACGGCAACCGTCCTTCCCGGCATATTCCTGAACTATCGATGTTGCCAGTTCGGCCGTGTCGCACCATTGCAGTGTTTCGTTGCTGCCGATGCGGGCGAAGTCGATGAACTGGCCGATGACGGCATCGGCGGTATCGTCAGGCGCAGCAAGGTGCTGATACTGACGGCGCGCAGGACGAACTGGCCGACATGGGCGGTAATGGCTTGAGTTGTGCTGCGTGGTCGCAGAAGGTCGATCTCTTGCAGAAACGCGCCAATGGAAGAAATTCAGGGCCGGCTCCGGATCTGAAAGACCTGGCCTACGGTCCGCAGGCGCGGCAGAAACTGGATGTGTATCGACCAGAACCGGTGGGTGATAAAGGCAACGCGCCGATCATTCTGATGGTTCACGGTGGAGGCTGGTGCGTGGGTGACAAGGTGGGTGCGAAAGTGGTTGCCAACAATGTTGGGCGCTGGGTACCGAAGGGATTCATCGTTGTTTCCGTCAACTATCCGGTGGTTGGAGATGGGAGCGATGCGCTGGAGCAGGCCCAGCACATCGCTATTGCTTCGGCACGATGAAGTATAAAGACCTCGTCATACCGGCGCAGGCCGGTATCCAGTATCGGAGAGCAATCGCCGACTGGACCCTGGCCTTCGCCGGGGTGACGAATTCAGACATTACCTTGCCGAATCAATAAAGCGATGGCCTTCGTGCAAGCACGGGCCAGTGAGTGGGACGGTGATCCGCAACGGGTGATCCTGATGGGGCATTCGGCGCGACGGAAGCGCAATGGGTCGCGGCTTCCCCGTTCCACAAACTGGACCGCAGGGCCGCGCCGTGGCTCGGCGTCTGCTCGACCACGCGCAAGGATGACCCGTGCGGGCAGGCCAAGGCTTACGCGGAGAAAAGAAACGCCTTGGGCGTTCGGGCGTCGGTGTTGTCGCAGCGCAAAAGCCACGGTGCGATCAACGAGGAACTCGGCCTGCCCGGTGACTACACGCGGGACGTGGAAGTGTTCATGGCGGCGCTCGATCCGGTGGTCGCCCGATTGCTTCGGTAGCGACTGGGCTTCTGCGAAATTCCGGGGTTTTCGGTTAATGTCAGTCTCCATTGCTGCCATCCGCCACCGTAGGGGGGCGTCAGCGAGACGCCGCAGGATACCGACACCTTGTACATGGGGATTGCCTTTGCCGTTCGAGAAAAGGCGAATTGCACCGGGATGAGGGTAGGGGCGGTGATCGTCCGTGATAATCGGGTGATTTCTACCGGTTACATCACTTGATTTGCGGGGAAGTCTCCATATAAGCATTTCCTCAAGTTGGTCGGTCCGGCGTTTGAAACGTTTGGAAATATTTGCCTCGCAGGGCGAAATCGTTTGCAACCGGCCGGCCTCGATAATGCCGAGGTGAATTCTTCAGTCGGGTCGCAAACGTGTTGGTGGTGCGCGACTCGTTTCCATTTCTGTTCGTGGTCGTGATACAGCCAGTATCCGCGGTGTCGGCGGATGGCATCACGGCGAAACCGGTCATCGAGGAGCTTTCCGTGAGCGTCGAGCGCGTCCCCAAGTCTTTCCGTTTGTCTTCCCTGGCACTGGTCGCCGCGCTGGCGGTGGGCAGTTTTTCCCTCTCCGGCTGCAACGAGAGTCAGTCGGCCGTCAATACGGCACCGAAAGAGCCGGAAGTCGGCGTCGTCACGCTGGCTCCGCAATCCGCTACGTTGAGCACAGAGCTTGCCGGCCGTACCGCGGCGCGGATGGTCGCGCAGATCCGGCCGCAGGTCGGCGGCATCGTGCAGAAACGTGCCTTTACCGAGGGGGCGATGGTCATAGCGGGCGAGTTGCTCTATCAGATAGACGCGGCGAGTTATCAGGCCGCGCAGGCCAGCGCCAGGGCGAGTCTGGCGCGTGCCGAAGCGACGGCCAGCGCGGCGCGGCTGAAGGCCAGGCGGCAGACCGAGTTGTTTGCCATTGAGGCGATCAGCCAGCAGGACAAGGAGGATGCACAGACGGCGCTGCAGCAGGCCGAAGCCGATGTCGCCTCGGCGCGCGCCGCGCTGGATACGGCGACGATCAATCTCGAACGCACGCGCATCGTCTCGCCGATCGCCGGTCGCGTCGAAGTCTCGACGGTGACGCCGGGGGCGCTGGTCACGGCCAATCAGGAAACCGCGCTGACCACCGTGCAGCAGCTCGACCCGATCTACGTCGACATCCCGCAATCGAGCCTGGAAGTGCTGCAACTGAGGAAGGCACTGGCCAGCGGCGCGCTCAAGAGCGAGGGCGACAGTGCACGCGTCCAGCTCATCCTCGAAGACGGTAGCACCTATGCGCACGAGGGCAAGCTGCAGTTCGCCGGGGTTACGGTCAATACGACGACTGGCGCCGTGACGCTGCGCGCGTTGGTTCCCAATCCCGAGCGCCTGCTGATGCCCGGCATGTATGTGCGCGCCAAGCTCGACAAGGGCACTGCGCCCGACGCGCTGCTCGTGCCGCAACCGGGTATCGGTCGCGACAGCACCGGCAAGGCGACCGCATTAGTCGTGACGTCGGAGAACAAGGTCGAGCAGCGCAAGGTGGTCGTTGCCGAGGCGATCGGGAGCAACTGGCGCGTCACCGATGGTTTGTTGGCCGGGGATCGCGTCATCGTCGAAGGCAGCGGCAAGGTGCGGCCCGGCCAGAGCGTACGCGTGGTCGATGTGCCGTCGGTCGCCAGTGGTGCGACGTCCCTTGATGGTGTGGCGGCGAAGGCTGCGACCACCGTCGCAGCGAAGTAGGAGACGTCATGGCCCGATTTTTCATCGACCGGCCCATCTTTGCGTGGGTCCTCGCCATCCTCATCATGATTGCCGGCGTGCTGTCGATTCGCCAGCTGTCGCTCGAGCAATATCCGGACATCGCGCCGCCGCAGGTTTCTGTTTCGGCCACCTACAACGGTGCTTCGGCGAAGACCGTCGAGGACTCCGTCACGCAGGTCATCGAGCAACAGATGAAGGGGCTCGACCACCTGCAGTCGATGTCGTCGAGCAGCACGTCCAGTGGCCGTGCCCGTGTCACGCTCAGCTTCACGGCCGGGACGAATTCCGACGTGGCGCTGATGCAGGTGCAGAACAAGGTGCAGCAGGCGATGTCGCGCCTGCCTCAGTCGGTGCAGAACCAGGGCGTGACCGTCACCAAGTCCGGCGACGACAACCTGCTCGTCGTCTCGCTGGTCTCCGACGACCCGACCATCACGTCGGTGGATATCGGCGACTATATTTCGTCCAACCTCGTTGACGTGATCAGCCGTATCGACGGCGTCGGCGAAGTGCAGACCTACGGTTCCGGCTACGCGATGCGCATCTGGCTCGATCCGGGCAAGCTGCAGAAGTACGCGTTGATCCCGTCCGACATCACCTCGGCGCTGACCGCGCAGAACACGCAGATTTCGGCCGGGCAACTCGGCGCGCTGCCGGCTCCTTCCGAGCAGCTGATCAATGCGACGATTTCGGCGCGCAGCCGCCTGACGACCGTCGATGAATTCAGGAACGTGGTGATCAAGTCCTCCAGTGACGGTACAGTGATCCGTCTTTCCGACGTCGCCCGCGTCGAGCTTGGCGCGGATAACTACACGGTCACCGGCCGTCTCAACGGCAAGCCGACCACCGGCATGGCCATCAAGCTCGCCGACGGTGCCAACGCGCTCGGCGTCGCCGATGCCGTGAAGGCCAAG
This sequence comes from Propionivibrio pelophilus DSM 12018, assembly GCF_059569095.1. Classification (NCBI taxonomy): domain Bacteria; kingdom Pseudomonadati; phylum Pseudomonadota; class Betaproteobacteria; order Rhodocyclales; family Rhodocyclaceae; genus Propionivibrio; species Propionivibrio pelophilus. The sequence goes on from NZ_JCANUT010000004.1 coordinate 42,974, forward strand.
GTTGCGGCGCTGGAGCCATTCTTCCCCAACCAGATGCACTCGGTCGTTCCCTACGACACGACGCCGTTCGTCAAGGTGTCGATCGAGGAGGTGGTGATCACGCTGATCGAGGCCGTCGCTCTGGTCGTCGCCGTGATGTACCTGTTCATGCAGAACCTGCGCGCGACGCTGATCCCGGCGATCACCGTGCCGGTCGTGCTGCTCGGTACCTTCGGCGTGCTCGCCGCGTTCGGCTACTCGATCAACACGCTGACCATGTTCGGCATGGTGCTGGCCATCGGGCTGCTGGTGGACGACGCGATCGTCGTCGTCGAGAACGTCGAACGGCTGATGACCGAACGCAGGCTGGATGCGCGGGAAGCGACGCGCGAATCTATGAAGGAGATTGCCGGCGCGCTGGTCGGCATCGCGCTGGTCTTGTCGGCCGTGTTTATCCCGATGGCCTTCTTCGGCGGCTCGACCGGCGTCATCTACCGCCAGTTCTCGATCACCATCGTCGCCTCGATGCTGCTCTCGGTCTTCGTCGCGATGACCCTGACTCCGGCGTTGTGCGCGTCGCTGTTGCGTCTCTCGGACGTCGACCACCATGAAGACACCACGCCGCATGGCCCGCTCCAGCGCTTCTTCGCCTGGTTCAACCATTCGTTTGTAACAGGCAACGCTCGCTATGAAAAAGGCGTGGGTGGCATTCTGCAGCGCGGCAAGCGGTTCATGCTGATCTACGCACTGATCCTCGGCGCGCTCGGTATTTCCTTCGTCAAGCTGCCTACCTCGTTCCTGCCACAGGAGGACCAGGGGCGGCTGATGATGTCGATCCAGTTGCCGTCCGGGGCGTCATACGCCCGCACCGACGCCGTGCTGCGTCAGGTCGAAAGCTATCTGTCTGAGCAGACCGAGGTGACCGATTTCATGACCGTCGTCGGCATTAACGGCGACCAGGCGTCGGCCAACGGCTTCATCAAGCTGAAGGACTGGGGCGAGCGCAAGGGCAAGGGGCAGGACGCCGCGTCGCTGGCGCGCAAGATGACGGCCGATTTGAGCCAGATCCGCGATGCGCGCGTCTTCATCATCATGCCGGCGCTCATCCGCGGCCTCGGCTCGAGCGCCGGCTTTACCGTCGAATTGCAGGATCTGGCCGGCAACGGGCACGACGCGCTGGTCAAGGCGCGGGACCAGTTCATGAAACTCGCTCGCGAGGACAAGCGGCTGGCGCAGGTGCGCCTGAGCGGTCTGGATGACGTGGCGCAGTTCTCGGTGAAGATCGACGACAACAAGGCATCGGCGCTGAAGCTGGCGACCAGCGACGTCAATAGCACGCTGTCGACCGCGCTCGGTGGCAGCTATGTCAACGACTTCATCGACCGCTCTCGCGTCAAGAAGGTCTACGTGCAGGGCGATTCCGCCTTCCGCATGAAGCCGGAGGATCTCGGGCAATGGCATGTGCGCAACTCACTCGGCGAAATGGTCCCCTTTTCGACCTTTTCGAGCACCGGTTGGACCTACGGCTCGCCGCGCCTGGAGCGCTACAGCGGCATGTCGTCCTACGAAGTCGTCGGCTCGGCCGCCGAGGGCGTGAGCTCCGGCGACGCCATGAAAGCCGTCGAGGAGGTCATCAAGCAATTGCCGCCCGGCATCAGCTACGAATGGGCTGGCCAGTCCTACCAGGAGCGCCTCGCCGGTTCGCAGGCGCCGGCGCTCTACGCGATCTCGATCCTCTTCGTCTTCCTCTGCCTTGCCGCGTTGTACGAGAGCTGGACGGTGCCGTTCTCGGTGCTGCTCGTCGTCCCGCTTGGCGTGATTGGCGCGGTGGCGGCGACCTGGCTGGCCGGACTCGAAAACGACGTCTATTTCCAGATCGGCCTGCTGACCACCGTCGGCCTGTCGGCGAAGAACGCGATCCTGATCGTCGAGTTCGCCAAGGCATTACGCGAGCAGGGCAGGTCGCTGCGCGACGCCACGCTCGAGGCGGTGCGCCTGCGTCTGCGTCCGATCCTGATGACCTCGCTGGCCTTCATGTTCGGCGTGCTGCCGCTGGCCTTCAGTAGCGGTGCCGGCTCGGCCAGTCGCCGCGCGATCGGCACCGGCGTGCTCGGCGGCATGGCGACGGCCACGGTGCTCGGCCTCACCTTCGTACCGCTTTTCTATGTCCTCGTTTGCCGGCTGTTCGAACGGCGGCGCAAGGCCCCCAACGTGTCGGGCCTGGTTGCCGCGAACGCCGAAGGAGATGCCTGATGCGTCCTCATGTTATTGCTCTATCGCTCTGCCTCGCCCTGCTTGGTGGCTGTGCCAACCTTGCGCCGGACTACGTGCGGCCGGAAATGCCAGTGCCGACATCCGTCGATGGCCGTGCCGTGGCGTCCAAAACCGTTGAACGGCTCGATTGGCAGCGCGTAATCACCAATGAACGACTGAAAAAGGTTGTCGCGCTGGCGCTGGAGAACAACCGCGATCTGCGCGTTGCCGCGCTGAACATCGAGAAGGCGCGCGCGCAGTACCAGATCGAAGGTGCCGCGCTGTTGCCGGCGGTCAGCGCCTCCGCCGGTGGCAGTTCCTCGCGCTACGAAGGCAGCATTTCACGAAAGTACAGCGTCGGCCTCGGCGTGACCTCGTACGAACTGGACTTCTTCGGGCGTTTGTCCAATCTGAAAGAGGCTGCCCTGCAGGATTTTCTGGCGCTCGAGGCGACGAAAGACAGCGTGCACAACAGCCTGATCGCCGAGGTGACCAACGCCTGGCTGACGCTGGCGGCGGACCAGGATCTGCTGAAACTGGCGAAGGAAACCTACGAGAGCCGCAGCAAGACGCTGGAACTTACGCGCAAGCAGCAGGAACTCGGTGGCTCGTCCCGCCTCACGGTTGTGCAGGCGCAGGCAACGACCGAAGCGGCTCGCGGCGACATGGCGAACTACCAGGGCTTGGTCGAGCAGGCGGGCAATGCGCTGAGTTTGTTGGTCGGCACTACCGTGCCGAAGGATCTCCTTCCGGAGCAACAAGGTGGTGTCGGCGTCAGCGCGCTGGCGCTGGTGGAGGTGCCGGCTGGCTTGTCGTCGGAAGTACTGCTCCGCCGCCCCGACATCGTCTCCGCCGAGCACACGCTGATCGGCTACCACGCCGACATCGGCGCGGCGCGGGCGGCCTTCTTCCCTTCGATCACGCTGACCGGTACCGTCGGGACGGCGAGTTCCAGTCTGAATGGCCTGTTCGACGCGGCAACCCGGGCGTGGACCTTCGTGCCGACGCTGACGCTGCCGATTTTCAACGCCGGCAAGCTGAGCGCCGCGCTGTCGGTGGCGGAAACGACCCGCGACATCCAGGTGGCAGCTTACGAGAAGACCGTGCAGACGGCGTTCCGCGAGGTCGGCGATGCCTTGTCGGTACGGGGGACGCTGGCGGAGCGTATGGCCGCACAAAGGGCGGAAGTCGATGCCTATGCCAGCAGCCTGAAGCTGTCGACTGAGCGCTACCGTTCCGGTGCCGACAGCTATCTCAATGTCCTGGATTCGCAGCGCTCGCTCTACACCGCGCAAAAGAGTCTGATCGCCCTGCAACTGACCGAGCAGAGCAACCGCATGACGCTGTTCAAGGTGCTGGGCGGGGGGTGATCACCGTCGCTTTTCGATCGCGCGCTGGAGGCCGGTGACCAGCGCATCCACGGCTTCCCGGAATACGTTGATGTGCGGCGCCGGATCGGGTTGGCTGCCGGGATCATTGGCAGCCATGTCGTGGGCCAGCCGGTGTACGTTGTCGTGCAGGCGTTCCAGTTCCCGCCGGGTGGCCTGGCTGATCTTTCTTTCCGCCCGGGCGGAGCGTAACCAGTCGCCGAGCTGGCAGGGATGGCGGAGTGCCGGGATTTCCCTTCGGTTGATCCTTGCGGCGGCCACGACGTCCATGGTCCAGGCGCGGTGCTCGGTGATGGCGTAGAGCAGCGGCAAGGCGTCGCGCGGGACCTGGCGGGTGCTGCGCCACAGCGTGTCGGGGAGCCAGTTCTCTACCCAGCCCTTCAACTCGTTGCCCGGCATGGGCTTGGCGATTCCATACCCCTGGCCGAATTCGCAGCCCAGTTGCAGCAACATGCGGCCGTGTTCCGGCGATTCGACGCCTTCGGCGATGATCTGGAGGTCGAAGGCGGTGGCCAGGCTGATCACGCCGTCGAGAATGGTGAGGTCGTCGGGATCGACGAGCATGTCGTTGACGAAGCTCCGGTCGAGCTTGATCTGATCGACCGGCAGGCGTTTGAGGTAGCTCAGCGACGAATAGCCGGTCCCGAAATCGTCGAGCGAAAAGCGGACACCCCGGCTTCGGCATTCGTCGATTACCCGGGAAACCTGCGCGAGGTCTTCCAGCGCGCTCGTTTCGAGGATCTCGATCTCCAGCCGGTCGGGCGGGATCGCCGGGTGCTGCGCGAGGAGTTCGAACAGTCGTGGGGAAAACGTCGGGTGCAGAAGATGCCCGGCGCAGACGTTGACGCTGACCGGAATCTTCAGTCCAGCATCCTGCCATGCGTCGATCTGGGCGAGTGCGGCGTCAATGACCCATTCGCCGAGGTCGACGGCCATTGCGTGGTTTTCGATGACCGGCAGGAAGACGCCCGGCGGGAGCAATCCCCGCTGCGGATGCTGCCAGCGGATCAGCGCCTCGACACCGATGATTTCGCCGGAGTGCATGTTGACCTTGGGTTGGTAGTGGAGGACGAACTGCCGCGCGCCCAGTGCCAGCCGGATGTGTTCGAGACTCTCGTGCATGCCGCGTGCCGTGCGGTCTTTTTCCGTGTCGAAGAGATGAAAGCGGTTTTTCCCGGCGAGCTTGGCCTGATACATCGCCTGGTCGGCCTGGCGCAGCAACTGATCTGCATCGACCTCGTTGGCTTGCGGATAGAAGGTGGCGCCGAGGCTGGCCGTGACGCCCAGCGTCAGGTCGCCGAGCTGCACCGGCTCTGCGGCGGCGGCGAGCAGGCGCGTCAGCAGAGGCACGCCAGCCGCATTGTCCGGCAGGTCGGGCAGCACGGCGATGAACTCGTCGCCGCCGAGCCGGGCGAACGTGTCGCCTTCTCGCAGCATCTGCTTCAACCGGCCCGCCAGCGCCACGAGAAACTGATCGCCGATGCCGTGCCCGTAGCGGTCATTTACGGCCTTGAAACCGTCGAGATCGAGGTAGGCGACTGCGAGCAACTGGCCGCGCCGCCGTGCCTGCGTCATCGCCAGATTCAGCCGGTCGGCGAGCAGTACCCGGTTGGGCAGCGCGGTGAGCATGTCGTAGTGGGCGAGATACTGGAGATGTGCTTCGCGCTCCTTCAGCGGCGTGATATCGGTCGATATGCCACACAGCGCGTAGATGCGGCCTTCACCGTCGACGAGCGGGATCTTCGTCGAGCGGTAGGTAATCGTCTTCCCCGTGGCGAGGATCGTGTTGGTTTCCTCCGTCAGCAGTGTTTCACCATAGTCGATGACGCGCGCGTCGTTCCTCCTGATCGCCTCAGCCGTGGCCGCGTCGAAAAACTCGCTGTCTTCGCGGCCGATGATGCCGGCGGCCTCGCGTCCCAGAAGCTGCCTGACGGCGCGGTTGGCGAACAGATAGCGATAGCGGTCATCCTTCAGATAGATGCAGGCATCGACACTGTCGAGGATGGTCTGCAGCTTGTTCTCGCTCTCGGCCAGCAGGGCGACCTGTTCGTGCAGCGCGTTGGTGATGCGCTGATAGTCTTTGGAACGCAGGGCTTGTTCGGCGACGAGGCGCTCCTGCGCCAGGGTGGCGACATGTGCTTCGTTACGGAACCGGCTTGCGCTATCGATCGCTTCACAGGCAATCTGGAGGAGCAGCGTTCCGTGATTGACCGTCTCCCGGGGCAGGCCGACGTGCCAAAGCAGAGGACCGAGTTGTTCGACCGCCGGGGCGCCGAAGGTGACAACAATGCCCTCGACCCGCGCGCAAAAGTCCGGCAGAAGCGCGCACGCCGTCTCGCGATCCGGCGCGAGCAGCACGATGCTGCCCGAGAGCAGTTCCCGCTTGCCGATCGGTCCGGTTTCGAAGCCGGCGGGCGGCGCCGGGATCAGGCTGAGGTAGCGCGGTTTCATGCGTTCACTGCCAGAAGAGCACTACGACGTAGGTCATGTTGTGGAACAGGGTATGCGTGTAGCCTCCATGGCGTGGCAGCGGGGCGATTTCTCCCCGTGACGGGAAACCGGCCAGCGGAAGTCCCGGCGGGAAGGAGCGGTTGATCGCGTCGACCTCGCATTCGATCGCTGGCCCGAGGAAGGATTTTCGCCCCGTGCAACTCACGATCAGCGCACCGGCCGGCGCCTTGCCATTCTCGCGCAACGACGCGGCGATCTGCTCGACTTCGCCAAGCATCTGTTCCGGGTTCGCCTGGCAGACTTGCACCCAGTCACCGCTCTCCATGCCGCCGAAGAAGCCGATGGCGCCCGGCGAGGACTGGGCCTTCAGCATGATCGAACGCAGGCGCCCTTCATCGAGCGCGGCGGAATCCATGAGCCTGACCGAGAGCACGCCGCGATCGGACTGGAGAACCGGTTTTCCGGTTTCCCGCTCGATGAAGGCAGTGGCGCTGATGCCGTCGATCTGCCTGACCTGGTTGGCTGCAGCGGCGTCGATGTGTCCGGGATGCCCGATCGGGCGCTGCGTATTTCCGACGGTGATCGAAAAACCGATCTCGCCGTAGGCCGTGAGCAGCGCCAGCGTATCGTCGCGGACCTCGCGGTTGATGTAGACGTAGCTGTTCAGGCCGCGACGGTCGTCCATGGCAAGCCCGCCGACGATCGGGAAGGTGGCGTATTTTTGCAGCGTCGCCTCGAGCTGTCCGGCGTCGACCCTGAAGTCCGTTACGAGATAGGCAAACCGCGGCATCTCGAACGCGCTCGCCAAGTGGCTGAGCAAGCTGCCGAATCTTTCAACGAAACCGTCCTTCAGTCCGGTCAATACGTCGATTTGCCAGCGTACGCGTCCGTCCGAGGTGAGTGCCAGAGCGGCGGCACCGAAGTCGAAAACCCCCGCCGTCTCGAAACAGCCGTCGCCACTGTTGCCGAAAACGATCAGGTCGTTACGGCCGATGGCGTCGTGCAAGCCTTCGAGCAAGTCCGGGATGGCGTACTGGATCGAGGAAAACAGAAAAACCACTTCGGGCTCGATCGAGGCGACGGATTCCCCCAATTCGACACCTGCCCGGTACGGGTCGAGATTCGAGGTGCTGGCCGACGCAGCGCGCATCCTTTCCCCCTTGAAAAGGTTGTTTGCCGAAGATTGAACGTTTCTCGGGACGTCTTAAAGCCAATATAACCTTCGTTAGAGGAAACGAAAACCCTCCTTTCCGCTGGATTGATGTAACGCAGGTGATGTTCGGCGGGAATCGCGTCGCGATGGCGAACCGGAATGGAGGGGAGTGACAGCTCGGCCCCTCGGCGCTGGAACGCTCGTCGAGTTGCCGCGGATTTGGCAGGAATTATCCAGTACACTCCCGCTCTCGCAACGAACCAATGGGCGTCTGGCGTCACCTGCTGGCGTTCTCTTTTTCGCATGCAAAAGGAATCCGATGCACCCGATCCGCGATATTGATGTTTTTCTGTTACTCGCTCTGGCGCTCTCCTCAAAGCGGCGGCCAGCCGGACTTGTGGAGATCGTCGCGGCGACCGAGATCGTTCAGGGCGTCATTCCCGCTGATGTGCGGCTGGTCGAAGCCTTCTCCCATCTTGCCAGGTACGGCCTGATCCGTGCCCAGGACGGCGGATTCACGTTGACGGCGGCAGCGCAGAATGTCATGGCCAACCCGTCGAGAACCGCCGATACGACCAAACGCATCGCCGGCATCAAGGAGAAGCTGGCGGCCTACGAGGCCAAGGGCGAGCACGTGCCGATCCAGCTCACGGTAAAGGAAGTCTGTGCCGCCATTCTGGCGCACCGCGCTTCGGCCAGGAGTGCCGGCAACAACCTCTTGGCGCCCAAGCCGCAAGCTACTGCGGGCGACAAGCCGCGCCCCGGTCAACGCCAGCGCAAGCCGCTGCCCGCACGCCGACGCAAGGACTGAGCGAGATGACCGAACCCCTCGCCGCGGCCGAAGCACGCTCCTTCGACGAACTTTCGCTGTCCCCCGGCCTGCGCGCCGCCCTGAAACAGCTTGAATACCAGACGATGACGCCGATCCAGGCAGCCAGTCTGCCGATCTCGCTGAACGGGCATGACCTGATCGCGCAAGCCAAGACCGGCAGCGGCAAGACGGCGGCCTTCGCCATCACCCTGCTCACCAATCTCAACCCGCGCCGCTTTGCCGTGCAAGCCATGGTGCTCTGCCCGACGCGCGAGTTGGCCGAGCAGGTGACGCAGGAAATCCGCCGGCTGGCGCGCTTCGAAGACAATATCAAAGTGCTGTCGCTGTGCGGCGGCACCCCCATCGGCCCGCAACGGGGCAGCCTCGAACACGGCGCGCACGTTGTCGTCGGCACGCCGGGGCGCCTCATGGATCACCTCGAACGCGGCAGCCTGCACCTCGACGCGCTCAACACGCTGGTGCTCGACGAAGCCGACCGCATGCTCGACATGGGCTTTTACGACGACATCGTGTTTGTCGCCGAACACTGCCCGCCACACCGCCAGACCTTGCTCTTCTCGGCCACCTACCCGGAAGGCATCGCCAAGCTGGCGAGCCAGTTCCTGCGCCATCCGCAGGAAGTTAAATTGCTGGAGCAGCACGAGGGCAGCAAGATCCGCCAGCGTTTCTACGAAGTCAAACACGAAGAACGCCTGCAGGCTGTCGCCACGCTGCTCAAGCACTACCGGCCGATCAGCACACTGGCCTTCTGCAACACCAAGCAGCAGTGCCGCGATTTGCTCGACGTGCTGCATGCCCAGGGCTTTCACGCGCTGACCCTGAATGGCGACCTGGAACAGCGTGAACGCGATCAGGTGCTGATCCAGTTCGCCAATCGGAGCTGCTCGGTGCTGGTGGCGACTGACGTTGCCGCACGCGGGCTGGACATCGACCGGCTCGAAGCGGTGATCAACGTCGATGTCACGCCCGACCCGGAAATCTACATCCACCGCATCGGCCGTACCGGCCGCGCCGACGAGGACGGCTGGGCGTTCAGCCTCTGCAGCCCGCGCGACCGGCGCCGGGTGGACACCATCGCCCGGATGACCGGCAGCGAACCGGAATGGCACACGCTCGGCTCGTTGCAAAGCGGCAACGACGAAGCCCTGGTGCCGCCCATGGTCACTCTGCAGATCCTTGGCGGACGCAAGGAAAAAATCCGCCCCGGCGACGTCCTCGGCGCGCTCACGGCAGAAGCTCCCGGTACTCGCACCTTCACCCGCGAGCAGGTCGGCAAGATTGCCGTCACAGACCAATCCACCTACGTCGCCGTGGCGCGCGAGATCGCCGGCGAAGCCGTGCGCAAGCTGGCAACCGGCAAGGTCAAGGGCAAGACCGTAAAAGTGCGCGCGCTGGAGAATTGATGTGGTAGGTGGTCAATCGGGGAGTCCGCATCCGTACTCCCCGGATTCGCTCACGTGGTAAAGCAGTGCGTTCTTTACCGTGATTCCGGCGGCCTTCATTGAGTTATTCCGAGGATCGCTGCTCAGGGATGCTGAGAACAGATGCTCAGTTCCAGCGAAATTAACCGATCAAGAGAGGTGCCAGCCTGCAATCCAAGGCGGCTAGTCGCGGGGCGGGCCGTAAGCGATCATGAATGCCTCGACGGACCGGGCAACGATGGATTCGATGCTCCCTGCTTCCTCGGGCCGGTCAATGTGGAAGAGGACGCAGTCGAGCAGTTCTGCTTCGAGCAGGGCGCGCAGGTGCAGGGCGGCGACGCGCGGGTCGGCGGGACGCAGTTTGCCTTGGGCCATCGCTGAAGCCAGGAAGCTCGCCATCATCTCCTGGCTGCACCTGGGGCCGCGTTCATGGCACAGGCGGCCAAGGTCGGAGCGTCCGGATTCGGCGATGATCAGCCGGCGGACAGCCAGCACCTTTTCCGAGTAAATGAACGCAAGGAATTGCTCGCCGAAATGGCGCAGGCAGGCCGCGACGTCGTCGGTCGAGGGGTCGAGCGCTTGGTGGGTCGCCTCGAATTCCGCTTCGGTCGAGCGGAACATCACTTCGAAGAACAGTTCTTCCTTTGACGGGAAGTAGTTGTAGAGCGTCGCTTTCGATCCACCGACGCGCGCGCAGATCTCCGACATCGAGGCGCCGGAAAAACCAACCTCCCGAAATACCTCGGCCGCCACGGCGAGGATGGCCTCGCGCTTTTCTTCCGTCTTCGTTCTCATCGTGCCCTTCATTTCTGAACCAACCGGTTTACTTTAGCTTGACGGCCCGGAATGTTCAATACTAAACTGTACCGTACAGTTATATTTCAGAGGTCGTCATGTTCATTCCTCGTTTTTCTATTGATGCGGCAATGCGTCGCGGTCGTCTGGCGGGCATCGGCCTGTTGGCGCTGGGGCTGGCCGGCTGCGCGCAGTTTCCGTCGCTCGATTCGCTCGCGGTATTCAAGCCCGCTTTCGAGTATCAGACGAACGCCTCGTTCGCGGCGCCGCAGGTTGTCTGGCCCGAGGACGGCTGGTGGCGGACGTACGGTGACAAGCAACTCGACGGGCTCGTCGAGGAAGCCTTGCGCGATTCGCCGGATATGGCGGCGGCCGCCGCCCGTCTGCGCCGTGCCGAAGCGGCCGGGCTGGTGGCCGGCGCGCCCTTGATGCCGCAGGTGGGGGGCAATGCCTCGGCGACGCAGCAGCGGCAGAGTTACAACTACCTGACCCCGGCATCGATGACACCGGAAGGCTGGAAGGATTACGGCCGGGCGACGCTCGATTTCAGCTGGGAGCTCGACTTCTGGGGCAAGAATCGCGCGGGGTTGGCAGCGGCAACGTCGGAAGTGGAAGCCCGCCGCGCCGAGGTGGCACAGGCGCGGTTGGTTCTTGCCGCCAATGTCGCCAGCGCCTACGCCGAGATGACCCGCCTTTTTGCTGCCCGTGACACGGCGGCGCGTTCGGTTGAAGTGCGAGCCCAAACCGCAACCCTGTTTGCCGAACGTTTCACCAACGGTCTGGAAACGCGCGGCAGCGTCCGCGACGCCGAAGCGAGGCGCGCCACGGCGGAGGGGGATCTGTTGGCGATCGACGAGCAGATCGGCCTGCAGCGCAATCGACTTGCTGCGTTGCTTGGTGCCGGGCCGGATCGCGGCCTGTCGATAACCCGCCCGGTGGTGCGCCTGGAGGCGCGTCCGGGGTTGCCGGGAAACCTGCCGGCGGAGCTGATCGGGCGGCGGCCGGATGTCGTGGCGGCACGCCTGCAGGCCGAAGCGCAGCAGCGCCGGATCGACCAGAAAAAGGCCGAGTTCTATCCCAACGTGAATCTGTCGGCGTTCATCGGCCTGCAGTCGCTGGGCCTGGATCTGCTGACGAAGAGCGGTTCGACGGTCGGCAGCATCGGGCCGGCAATCTCGCTGCCGATCTTTACCGGCGGCCGTTTGCGCGGGGAACTGCGCGGCTCGGTGGCGACGTACGAGGAGGCGGTCGCCAACTACAACCGGACCGTCACGCTGGCCTTGCAGGAAGTCGCCGACGCCGGCCTCAGCCAGCGGGCGCTTGGCGGGCGCCTGGCCAAGGCCGAAGAGGCCGCGGATGCCGCCGCCGAAGCGCACCGCGTGGCGCGCAATCGCTACGAGGGCGGGCTGTCCAGCTACCTCGAGGTGCTCTCCGCCGAGGATGTGCTGCTGAACAGCCTGCGCAGCCTGAGCGACCTGCAGTCGCGGGCGTTCGCGCTGGATGTGGCGCTCATCCGCGCGCTGGGAGGGGGTTATCGCGAAACGCTGCATCAAACCTCTGAATCGAATACCTGAACATCGCAAGAAACGAGGAAAACACCATGTCCGAAAACACAATCGCTTCCCCGAGCCGTGCAGAAAACGAGCGGCGCCGCAACAAGCTCCTGATCGCGCTGGGCGGCGTGGTCGGTATCGCCGCGCTGGCGTCCGGCGCCTACTGGTTCCTGTACGGGTCGCATTTCGTGTCGACCGACAACGCCTATGCCGCAGTCGAGATCGCCCAGGTGACGCCGGAGGTTGGCGGCACGATCCGCGAGGTACGTGTCACCGACACTCAGACGGTAAAGGCCGGCGACATCCTGGTGGTTATCGACCCGTCCGACGCACGCCTGGCACTGGCTCAGGCGGAGGCAGAACTCGGCAGTGCCATCCGGCGGGTCAAGGGCTATGTGGCCACCGACAGCGGACTGGCGGCGCAGATCGCGGCGCGCGAGGCTGATGAAAAGCGCGCCGTCGCGCAGCTTGCGTCCGCCGAAGCCGACTTCGACCGCGCGAAGATCGATCTGCAGCGGCGCGAGGCGCTGGCGAAGTCAGGCTCGGTGTCCGGTGACGAACTGACCCGGGCGCAGAACGCCTTTGCCGCCGCCGAAGCCAATCTGGCGGCCGCCCGCGCAGCATCCGAGCAGGCGCGGGCCAACCGCGCGGCGGCGATCGGCAGCAAGGCGGCGAACGCCGCGCTGATCGCCGAGAGCACGGTGGAAACGAATCCGGAAGTCGCTTTGGCCAAAGCTCGTCGGGATCGGGCAGCCATCGACCTGGAGCGGACGGTCGTTCGGGCGCCGGTCGATGGCGTGGTGGCCAGACGCCAGGTGCAGATCGGTCAGCGCGTGCAGGCCGGGACACCGCTGCTGGCCGTGGTTCCGGTGCAGGAGATGCACGTCGATGCCAACTTCAAGGAAGTGCAGCTCGAGAATGTCCGCATCGGTCAACCGGTGACGCTGGAAGCGGACATCTACGGTGGTTCGGTGACCTATCACGGCATGGTGGAGGGCTTCTCCGGCGGTTCCGGGGCGGCGTTCGCGGCGATTCCGGCGCAGAACGCGACGGGCAACTGGATCAAGGTGGTGCAGCGCTTGCCGGTGCGTATCAAGCTCGATTCGGCCGAACTGGAAGCCCATCCGCTGAAGGTCGGTTTGTCGATGACGGCGCGGATCGACACGCGCGAGCGCAGCTGAAGCGGAGGCCGGCATGAGCCAAGTGGATGCCCGTGGCGACGCGCCGCTGAGCGGGGGAATGCTGTGGGCCGCGGCGATCATCCTGGCGGCGGCGAACTTCATCGCCGTGCTGGACATGACCATCGCCAACGTCTCGGTGCCGAACATCGCCGGGGGACTCGGGGCGACGACCAGCCAGGGAACCTGGGTGATCACCTCGTATGCTGTCGCCGAAGCGATTACCGTGCCGCTGACCGGCTGGCTGGCCGCGCGCTTCGGTGCCGTGCGCGTCTTCGTCATGTCCATGGCGGCGTTTGGCGCGTTTTCTGTGCTTTGCGGCCTGTCCAATTCTCTCGGCATGCTGGTGTTTGCCCGCATTTGCCAGGGGCTGGCCGGCGGACCGCTGATGCCTCTTTCGCAGACGCTGTTGTTGCGCATCTTCCCGAAGGAAAAGGCCGCTGCGGCGATCGGCCTGTGGTCGATGACCACGCTGGTGGCGCCAGTGCTCGGGCCGATCCTGGGCGGGCATCTGTGCGACGAATACAGCTGGCACTGGATCTTCTGGATCAACCTGCCGATCGCCGGAGCCTGCGCGGTGATCGCCTGGAAGATGCTCAAGCGTTATGAAGAGCCGCTGAAAAAGAACCCGATCGACCGCGTCGGGCTGCTTCTGCTGATCGTCTGGGTCGGTGCCCTGCAACTGATGCTCGACGAAGGCAAGAACCTCGACTGGTTCTCCTCGCCGGAGATCGTCGCCTTGGCGATCGTTGCCATCATCGGCTTTGCCGCCTTCCTGATCTGGGAGTTGCACGAAGAACATCCAGTGGTCGATCTGCGGGTGTTCCGGCATCGCGGCTTCTCGGTCAGCGTGCTGACCATCAGCCTGGCGTTTGCCGCGTTCTTCGGCGCCAACGTGCTGACGCCGCAATGGCTGCAGACCTACATGGGCTACACGGCCACGACCGCCGGCATGGCGACGGCATGGAGCGGCATCTTTGCCGTGTTCGTTGCTCCGATCGCTGCCACGCTGTCGCACCGTGTGGATCCGCGCAAGCTGGTTTTTGGTGGTGTCATCTGGCTCGGCATCGTGACGCTCCTGCGCACGATCGCCACGACCGACATGGACTACTGGAGCGTGTCGCAGCCGCTGATGCTGATGGGGTTGGGGATGCCGTTCTTCTTCATCCCGCTGACCGGGCTGGCGCTGGCCAGCGTCGACCCGCACGAGATGGCGTCGGCAGCCGGATTGATGAACTTCCTGCGCACTCTGTCGGGAGCCTTCGCCACGTCTCTGATTACCACCGTCTGGGACGACCAGATTACGCGTAACCATGCCGAGCTGGTGGGGCTGGCCGACAGCGATCACTACGTCCAGACCTTCCTCGAAAACACCGGAATGTCCGCGGATGCCGTGCTGCAGTCTCTGGACCGTCTCGTAACCAGTCAAGCCGTGATGCTGGCGACCAACCAGATCATGGCCGCGGTCGGCATCGCCTTCGTCTTCGCCGCTTCGGCGATCTGGCTTGCGCCGAAGCCGACGCGCAAGGTCGATGCCTCGGCGGGGGGGCATTGATGGCCTGTTCTCCCGGGCCCGCTCTGCGCGTGGCACACTGGCAGCCTTTCCGGTTTCCGAAGGAGAAGGGCGTATGGGAGAGCGCTATTTCGTGATCTGCCTGGATGAAGACGGCGTGCTGGCCTTCGCCACGCACGGCTACTTCACCACGCGAAAGGCGGCGGAGAGCTATGCGCGGACGTTTCCCGCCGGGCGCGAGGCGCGGGTTGTCGTTGCGACGGCCGAGTTCTACCGGCGGGATTCCGTAGCGGCCTGCGGGTCGTAGGTCTGCTTGGCGACGATTTTCGTGCGCGTGCTCGAACACACGATTCCGCCGCCGGTTGTCGCGGGTATCATTGCTCTGGCGATGTGGTCGGCGTCGCCAACGCAATTGCTCTGGATCGCCCCGTTGCGGCCCGGCGGGATCGTCGCACTGATTCTGATAATTGCCGGTTTCGTGTTCGATCTGCTCGCTCTGATGGCGTTTCTGCGTGCCCGTACCTCGATCAATCCGCTGCGGCCGCACAGGGCGTCTGTTCTGGTTACGCACGGTGTCTATCGAGTGACCCGCAACCCGATGTACGTCGGATTACTGTGTTACCTCACCGCGTGGGCCTTGTTTCTGGCCACGCCCTGGGGGTTCGCCGGCCCTTGCCTGTTCGTCGTTACCATGAACCGCTTCCAGATCGCGCCGGAAGAACGTGTCATGCGAGAGAAATTCGGCAAGGAGTTCGAGGACTACGCGACACGCGTCGGACGCTGGCTTTGACGGCGCCGCTGAATCAACTCAACGCTGACGCTTCATCATCTCGTTGACGTTGAATCCGCCCATGTTCGGCATGATCACGTCGTCGGGACTACTTGCCGAGCAGCTTTTCCACTGAATCGCCGATGCCCTTGAGAGTGCTGCCGCCGATGCTGCCTGCGCCCTTTGCGAGCGATTCGATGCTGATGCCCAGCGAACTGGCCAGCGAGGTGGTGAGGCGTGTGGCCATTTCCTCGTTGAGCGAGAAGCGTGGGTCGTTGATCTCGCCTTCGAGCAGGAACCTCACGCTGATCTTGCCGCTGTTGTTCTTCATCAGACCGACGGCGGCATTGCGTGGCAGTCCCATGAAGGAACCGGAACCCGAACTCAGCTCGAGGTCCGAGAGCGTCAGCGTGCCGGGGGCGCGGAGTTTGCCCTTGCTGACCGACGACTTGAGATCGAGATCCAGCGTTCCGCGCCGGACGCCCGTCTCTGCGGCCTGGACCAGATAGGGCTGCAGGACGGTCATGTCCACGCCGCGCAGCGTCGTCGTGAAACCGGAGTCCTTGCTCGCCAGTTCGATCGCACCGTCGATGGCCAGTTTGCCGTCGCGCCGGTTGCCTTTCAGGGTGCCGTTGACCTTGATCGCCGTCTGGCCGGTAAGGTCCGGGAGAAGTAGTTTGCCGAGGCTGGCATCGATCTGCTCGAGACGCAGCTTGACCGGTGTCTTTCGAATGCTGCCGTCGTAAAATTCGATGATTCCACCGGCAATGATGATGTTGTCGATGCGGATCGGTGTTTCGCCCGTATCGCTACCTTTCGTCGTCTTCGATGTTGTCGCCGGCTTCGTGTCGAGCAGGCCGGGAAGTACCTTGAGTTGACCGTTGCGGGTGCGCAACATGGCGATGTAGGCGCCCTCGACGCGGATACGGTCGATCGACAGTTGCGCCGTCAGCAGGTCATTGAGGTTGGGCGTGACCAGAATCCGCTGCGCGCGCAGTTCATCCTCGCTCGGCCAACCGCTGTCGCGTTTCGCCTTGATGCGCAGATCAAGGATTTCGACGCCGGTCAGCCCGACGCGTATCTCCTTGACTTCGCCGCGTGGGCCGAGCGCCTGCTCGATCTGGCCCTTCAGGGCCCGCATGCCGAAGTGCCAGGCGGCCAGACTGCCGGCGACGGCCACGAGCGCGACTATCAGGAGAATCAGCAGACGGCGTTTGGGTTGGCTGGCCATGACTATTCGGATGTGAAAAGGGTGTATTTGCAGATTGTGGCGTTTCGCTACCGGTTTTGACAATCACAGTCGGTTGAACAAAACGCTGCGGATTGGTCTAAGATGCACACTGTCTGTTTCGGTTTTGCGGGAGGTGCGCCATGGAAATCAGTTCAACGACATCCAGCCTTTATTCGGTGATCACGGATCGTGCCGCGCAGGCGCGGGCCCGTCAGGCCGAGCAGGATCAGAAGCAACAGGCCGCACAGACGCCGCAGACGCAACCGACGCCGCCGCAGACGCAACCGACGACGCCGCAGACGCAATCGGCGAACAACGTGCAGACCACGCAGGCCGTCAGTGAAACCGAGAAAGCGGCGGCTGCGCGTCAGGAAGCGGAACAGAACCGGCCGGTCGTCAACACCAGCGGCCAACTCGTTGGGACGCGGGTCAATACCACAGCCTGAGCCAATCTACGGGGGGTTTAACAGGCCGTTGAAAAACGGCGCGAAGTACATGCTATTGGTATAATTGAGTCTTGCGTTTCAACGAGATCGAGTTTCCATGCGCAGAGCCGACGTAACCCAATCAGCGATGTTCAGCTATCGTACGCTGGAGCAACGAATACCGGCGTCGCATCCGCTGCGTAATCTCCGGAAGCTGGTTGTCGATCTTCTGATGACATTGCATGACGATTTTGCTGCCCTGTATGCGAAGACGGGGCGGCCGTCGATTCCGCCGGAACGTCTGCTGCGCGCCTGTCTGATCCAGACGCTGTACTCGATCCGGTCGGAACGGCAACTGGTGCAACACATCGACTACAACCTGCTGTACCGCTGGTTTGTCGGGCTGGACATGGACGATGCCGTGTGGGATCGCAGCACCTTCACCAAGAACCGGGACCGGCTGCTCAACGAAACGGTCGCGCGTGCCTTCTTCGCGAAAGTGCTCGGCTGGGCGCGTTGGCAAGACCTGGTGTCCTCGGATCACTTCTCGGTGGATGGCACCCTGATCGAAGCCTGGGCCTCGATGAAGAGTTTCAAGGCCAAGGATGGATCGAGCAAACCGCCGGAAGACGGCGGACGTAATCCGACGGTGGATTTCAAGGGCGAAGAACGCAAGAACGACACGCACGTCTCCTCGACGGATCCCGAGGCGCGCCTGTTCAAGAAATCGAAGGGCGACAAATCGCGGCTGTGCTACATGAGCCATGCCCTGATGGAAAATCGCAACGGACTGGTGGTGGATGTCGAGACGACGCAATCGACGGGTACGGCAGAACGAGACGCAGCGACGACGATGGTCGAGCGTTCGCTCAAGGCAGGCGCGACTGTGGGCGCGGACAAGAATTACGACACCGCGGGCTTCGTCAAAGCGATGCGCCAACGTAAGGTCACACCCCACGTGACCCAGAAGACGGACAGCGCCATTGATCAGCGAACCACCCGGCATGCGGGCTACGCGGTCAGTCTGAAGATCAGAAAGCGCGTCGAAGAAGTATTCGGCTGGGCGAAGACCGTCGGCGGGCTTCGCAAAACCCATTTCATCGGACTGGCCAAGGTGAAGGCACAGACCCTCTTCACTTTGGCTGCCTACAACTTGACGCGGATGGCGACGATCTTTGGTTGGCGGTTGAATACGGTATAGGGAGAAATCCGCCGGTAGGTCGCTATTTAGCGACCTACCGGACAAGAAACCGGCTAAAAACCGGTTTCGAGGCTACGCAAGGGCTTTCAACTGCTTACTTCGTTGCCGTCAGCGCCAAATAGCCGAAGGCGTCGCGGTGAAATTCAACAACCTGTTAAGCGAGCCTTCCCAGCGTCCATGTCATGCCGCCGATGCCGGCGGCGAGCCACGCGATGATCAGCAACATGCGGGTCATCGCGTAGCTTTTTGGACGACTGGCGCGATCGGCCTGCGCCAGGATGTGCAGGGCGCCCCAGGCTGTCACCAGACCGAGGATCAGCGATGCGCCGAGAACCTGGATTTCGGCGGCGTTGAGAGCGAACAGCCGATCAGCGCGCCAGGGGACGACGACGAACACGCCGAAGGTCCACAGCAGGCCGGCGCTGCCGGCAGCGCAGAACAGTCCGACGATGCGGATGATCCAGTTTTCGGTACTCATCAGTCGGCTTCCACGGCAAGCGGCGGCAGGAGGAAGCGTTCGCGCAGTTCGTCGAGATTCAGTTCGTGCAGGATCGCGGCGAGGCGTTCCTCGGCGTTGCGTCGGACCTGCCCGGTGTGCCGAGCGACGATCAACTCGTTTTTCATCGAGTGTTCCCAGCCGACCAGTTCGGTGACCGTTACCTGGTACCCGTGGGCTTCGAGCATCAGGCAGCGCAGAGCGTTGGTCAGCTGGCTACCGAATTCGCGGGTATGGATCGGATGGCGCCAGAGTTCGGAGAGCGGCGTCCTGCCGAACGAGGCGCTCTTGTTCTTGCGCAGTACGGCGGCGACTTCCGCCTGACAGCAAGGCACGAGGACGATGAAGCGGGCCTGCTTGTGCAGGGCGAAACGGATGGCGTCGTCGGTCGCCGTGTCGCAGGCGTGCAGGGCGGTGACGATGTCCACCTGCGCCGGTAATGCCGGCGAATGGATCGACTCTTCTACCGTCAGGGCCAGAAAGTCCATCCGACCGAATCCGAGCCGTTCAGCAAGATTGCGCGATTTTTCGACGAGTTCCTGGCGCGTTTCGATGCCGTAGATGCGGCCCGTATCGCGTGCCTTGAAGAACAGGTCGTAGAGAATGAAGCCGAGATACGATTTGCCCGCACCATGGTCGGCGAGGGTGATGTCCTCGCCGACCTGCGACAGTTCGTCGAGCAGCGGTGCGATGAAGTTGTACAGGTGGTAGACCTGCTTCAATTTGCGCCGGCTGTCCTGGTTCAGCTTTCCGTCGCGGGTGAGGATGTGCAGTTCCTTGAGCAGTTCGAGCGACTGGCCGGGGCGGATTTCGGGAATGTCAGGGGAGGCGGTTTTTTTCATAAGCCGCTCATTTTAGTGAACAAATGGGATAATTGCCGCCTTTTCAAGGTTTTGGCAGCTTATGGCAATCCAGTGGTTCCCCGGACACATGACCTCGGCGCGCAAGAAAGCGGCCGAGACGATGGCGGTTACCGACGTCGTCATCGAGGTGGTCGACGCGCGCCTGCCCGAGGCGAGTACCAACCCGCTGGTGCATGAACTGCGGCGCTACCGCCAGCGTCCGTGCCTGAAAGTGCTGAACAAGTCCGACCTCGCCGATCCTGAAGCGACCAAGGCCTGGATCGCCTGGTACAACCAGCAGCCGGGCGTGAAGGCGGTGGCGATTTCGAGCAAGGTCGCGGGCGAGGTGGCGCGGCTGCCGAGTCTCTGCCAGAGCCTGGCGCCGCATCGCAACGATAACGTCAAGCCGTTGCGCATGATGATCATGGGCATCCCCAACGTCGGCAAGTCGACGCTGATGAACGCGCTGGTCAAGCGCAAGATCGCCAAGGTCGGCGACGAGCCGGCGGTGACCAAGTCGCAGCAGACCTACCAGCTCAGCGTGCGCCAGTCGATCACCGATACCCCCGGGTTGATGTGGCCAAAGATCCAGCACGACAGCGACGGCTACATGCTCGCCGCCAGCCATGCGATCGGTCGCAACGCGATCATCGACGAGGAGGTGGCAGTGTTCCTCGCCGGTTTGCTGCTCGCACGCTACCCGGCGCGGCTGGCCGAGCGCTATGGTCTGAAGGTCGCTGGGATGGACGCGGTGGCCGTTGTCGAAGGCGTCGCCAGACGGCGCGCGCTGCGCACCCGCGGTGGCGAGCCCGATTTCGAGAAGGCTTCGATGGTTCTGCTGCAGGATTATCGCGATGGAAAACTCGGGCGCATCAGCCTGGAAACGCCCGAGACGCGTGCCGCGATGCTGGCCGCGGCTGCGGAACAAGCGCCTGCGAGCGCTGTCTGACTAGCCTTTTCAGCGGTGCTCGCCCGGCTGCTCGGTCTGTGCGGTCTGCGGCTTGGCAACAATTTCCTTGACCATCGGAACGAACGTTCGCCAAGCGTAGATGCCGCCCCAGGCGAGCAGAATGGCGAAAACCACGATCTGGATCGCAGCGCTGATCATGTTGCGTTGTTGCAGGCTGATCTTGTGGCCGGGGTTCGTGGCACCGCATTCGGGGCAGGCCAGGGCCGAGGTGTCGACCTGATGGCCACAGGCGCGGCAGGGAACGAGCGACATGGTTGAATCCTTGCTGATGACTTCGGAATGATGGTCTGGTTTGGCCGCTATGTTACCTTGCCAGCCCTTTGTTGTTTGCACGGAAGAGAATGAACGAGCCATGGAAGATCGTCTGACCGAACTGGAAATCAAGCTGAGCCTGACCGAGGATCTGGTCGAGGAACTCAACCGCACCGTCTTTCGTCAGCAGGAGCAGTTGGATCTGCTGCAGGCGCAGTTGCGTCTGCTGTACAAACAGGTCGAGGCTGCGCAGCCGCCTGCGGAGCAGCGCAGCCTGCGTGACGAGATCCCGCCGCATTACTGAACCGAAAGGATTGATCCATGGCCGTTATCCGGATTGCCGAGCCGCGCGTCGCACCGAAGACCCCGCCCAAGGGCTTTGCCCTCTTTGCGCTCGGCTTCCGGCCGTTCTTCCTGCTGGCGGCCGTATCGGCGGCGTTGCTGGTGCCGCTGTGGATCGCCATGCTGACCGGCAGGTTGCCTCTCTCGCCCATCCTGCCGGCCATGGTCTGGCACGGCCATGAAATGGTCTTCGGGTTCGCCGCCGCGGTCATCGTCGGCTTTCTGTTGACCGCGGCGCACAACTGGACCGGCCTGTCGACGCCCTCGGGTTGGCCGCTGGCGGCGCTGGTGGCGTTGTGGCTAGCCGGGCGGGTGGTGTTGTTCTCATCGATGCCGGTGCTTGCCGCTGTTGTCGATGTGAGTTTCCTGATCGTCTCGGCGCTGGTCCTGGCGCGCGTCCTGCTCCGTGCCGGCAACCGGCGCAATTACTTCATCCCCGTTTTGTTGATAGTGCTGGCGCTGGCCAACGCGCTGAGCCATGCCGGCAGTCATGGCTGGCTGGCGGTGCCGCCGCTTGCCGGGCTGCATCTGGCTGTGGCGCTGGTCACAATCCTGGAAACGGTAATCGCCGGGCGCATCGTGCCGAGTTTCACCGCCAATGCGCTGCGCACCACGCCGTGGAAAAACGCCCATGTCGATCGTGCAGCCATCGCCGGAACGGCCATTGCGCTCGGGTTGTGGGCCTTTGATGCGCCCGCCGGACTGACCGGCATGGCGGCCCTGGTTGCCGGCATTGCCCAGTCCGTCCGGGTGTGGGGGTGGCGCCCACTGGCGACCGTCCGCACGCCTTTGTTGTGGATCCTGCACCTTTCGCACGGGTGGATCGTCGTCGCCCTGTTCCTGCTTGCGGCCGCAGGAGCGGGACTTGTGGAAGCGACGCCGGTCCTGCACCTGCTGACCGTAGGCGGCATGGGCGGGCTGATCATCGGCATGATCACCCGCACGGCGATTGGCCATACCGGCCGTTTGCTCCGGATCGGGCGAATCGAGACGGCGTGTTACGTGCTGCTGCAGCTGTCGGTCATCTTGCGCGTGCTGCCGCAGTTCGGCCTGCTCGGCGAGGCCTACACCGTCGTGCTGTGGCACTCCGCGATGGCCTGGTCGGCGTGCTTTGCGCTCTACGTCGTGAAGTTCGCGCCGATCCTGATCAATCCTCGGGTTGACGGGCAACCGGGTTAGGCGCCTCTCGGAATTCATGGGGCGCGAAGAGAAGAGGGCAACGATCGCGCTCTTCAGCACATTTCATGTGTTTTGGCTGAATCCATACGCATTAAATTATTCGATTGGCAAATTCATTTATCGTAAAATCCCGGCTTTTGGTTTTCTGCCGGAGTTCCGATGGCTGCTCTTGCCGCGTTCTCTCCACTTGCCACCACGCTCTCTGACCTCGCCGCGGCGGGCGTCTCCCTCTTCAATCAGCACCGGCGTCTTCTCCGGCTCCGCTTCGCTTCTGACGCCGGACTCACTTCCGAGAGCCTGCTCCCCCACCGCCTGCACGGCGAAGAAGGCCTCTCGCAGAACTACCGCTACACGTTGGATTGCCTCGCCCCCGACACCCGCCTCGAACTCAAGGCCCTGCTCGGCCAGCCGATCGAGCTCGGCCTCCTTCTCCCCGACGGCGGCGAGCGCCTCTACACCGGCCTCGTCACCCGCGCCGAGCAGGTCGGCGCCGACGGCGGCTTCGGCCTCTTCACCCTCACCATCGAACCCGCCCTGGCGCTGCTCGCCCACCGCCGCAACAGCCGCGTCTGGCAGGACAAAACCGTCCCCGAGATCGTCGCCGCCCTCCTGAGCGAACACCAGGCTACCCACCCCGCCTTCCGCCGCAGCTTCACCTACCGCGACGCCACCCAGCAACGCTACCCGCTCCGCTCCTACTGCCTCCAGTACCGCGAAACCGACCTCGCCTTCCTCGAACGCCTCCTCGCCGAAGAAGGCATCGCCTACCGCTACATCCACGGCCCGGACAAAGACCGCTCCCTGCGCGACAGTGATGCCCCCACCGACGACCGCGTCCCCGCCCACACCCTTGTCCTCTTCGACGACAACACCGACCTCCCGCTCCTCACCGCCGAACAGCCCATCGGCCGTACCGGCGCCACCCGTCCCGCCGCCATCCGCTACCACCGCACTGCCGGCGTCGAGACCGACGACGCCCTCGATCGCTGGCACGGCACCCGGCAGCTCCAGAGCGGCAAAAGCACGCTCCTCTCCTACGACTACAAGACCGTTGCTGCCCATACGGGCGACGACAACTCCGCCATCGCCCAAGGCAAGGCCGGCGACCCCGCCAGCCTCGCCCTCGAAGACTACGACCCGCAGACCCTCTACTACGGCAGCGATCCCGACGCCATGGCCCGCTACGCCAATCTGCGGCAACAGGCCAGGGACCGCGCCACCAAGACCTTCACCGGCGAAGGCAGCGTCCGCCGCCTGATCGCCGGCGGCTGGTTCCCGCTCGCCGACCACCCCCTGCACGACGCCGACGGCGAAGAAGACCGCCAGTTCCTCGTCACCCGGCTGACCTTCGCCGCCACCAACAACCTCCTGCCCAAAAACGCCGACCCCTTTCCTGTTTCCCTTCCTTTCTCTGCAGACAGCCTGCTCGGCGAAGCCATAGAGACACCCTCCCGGCCACAGGCCAAAACCGGCGGCACCCCCTACCGCGCCACCTTCGAAGCGATCCGCCGCCCCATCCGCTTCGTGCCCGACTACAGCTGCACCGCCCATCAAAAACCCACCGCTCCCGGCGGCACCACCGCCACCGTCGTCGGCCCGGAAGGCGAAGAAATCTTCACCGACGAACACGGCCGGATCAAGCTCCAGTTCCACTGGCAACGGAAACAGGATCACCCCGACGGCGGCGCCGACCGCGACGACCGTTCCAGTACCTGGGTGCGGGTGGCCTACCCCAGCGCCGGCGCGGCGTGGGGCACGCAGTACATCCCCCGGATCGGCCAGGAAGTCCTCATCAGCTTTCTGGAAAACGACATCGACCGCCCGGTCGTCACCGGCGTCCTCCACAACGGCACGCACCGCCCCCCGACCTTCAGCGGCGCCGGATCTCTCCCGGCGAACAAGGCCCTCTCCGGGCACAAGTCCAAGGAATACAAAGGCAGCGGCTACAACGAACTCCTGCTCGACGACAGCACCGGCGAACTCCGCACCAAACTCTCCAGCGAACACGGCAAGACCCAGCTCAACCAGGGCTACCTCATCCACCCGCGCACCGACGGCAAGGGCGAACCACGGGGCGAAGGCTTTGAACTGCGCACAGATGAGTCGGGGGCGCTACGCGCGGCCAAGGGGCTGCTGCTTTCAACCGATGCTCGGCTCAAAGCCCGCGGCCGCCAGCTCGACCGAGCCGAACTCATCGGCATCCTGCAGGTGCTCGAAAGTTTGCAGCAACAACTGGCGGACCTGGCCAATACCCATCAGGCGGACGAGACCGACACGCAGAAACTCACCGAACTGAAGCAGCACGTCGAGAACTGGGAAAAAGGCAACAACGCAGAGGGAGGCAAGGCAGACCCTGCTGGCGGCCAACCGATCATCGCTGCCACCGCCCCGGCCGGTTTTGTCGTCGGCAGCGCGAGCAATATCGCCCTGGCAGCCGAGAATCACATCGACCTCATCAGCAACCAGAACATCCAGATGTCCGCCGGGCGGCGCTGGCTGGTGCGCGCGGCCGAGAGCATCAGCCTGTTTGCCCACCGCGCCCGCATCAAGCTCATTGCGGCAAACGACAAGGTCGAAATTCAGGCGCACAACAACAATATCGAAGCCACTGCGGCCAAAAAGATCGTGCTCACCGGGCTCGAAGAAATCGTCCTCAACGCCCCCAAGATTTCGTTCATCGCGTCCGGCGCACGCATCGACTTGGGCAGCGGCGCGATCACCACGCAGTGCTCCGGGATCCACGAACAAAAGGCCGGCTTCCACAAGCTGACCGGGCCCGGCGGCGGCAGTGTCGGCGGGCAACTGCCCGGCAGCGAAGCCGCCTACGACGAGAAATTCCGGCTGCGCTTCAACAACGGCAAGCCGGTCGCCAATACGCCCGCCGTCATTCGCGATGCCAAGGGCAAGACCTTGTGGAGCGGCACGACCAACGCGCAAGGAGAAGCCGACATTCTGAAGAAAGAGCTCCCGGAGAACATCCGCATCGAATTCAAGGACAAGGCATGAGCGAAGGTGAAACCTGGCGCCGCGTGCGCACCACGTTCGACAAGAAGATGTCGCCGCAATCCCCCTCCAGCACCAGCCCGGTCGGCTGCACGATCCGCGCCGTCGCCCTCTGGCCGGGGCGCATCCTGGTTCCGGTGATCTTCATCCCGGGGATCATGGGGTCGAATCTGCGCAGCACGAAGGATCAGTCTCCTTCCTGGAGGCCTCCCAATGGCGTCCTCGAGAAACTCGGAGAATTGGGCAGCAGGGCAGGGCAGGAGCCAGCACAACGCCAGGAGCAACTCACCGCTGACGACTGCGACGTCTATGAACGCAACGACTCCGTCAAGCTCAAGGACAGCTATCTCGCCCTCGACGAAGAGGAAGCCACACGGCGGCATTGGGGCGAACTGCATGCCGACAGCTACCTCCCGATTCTCAAGGAACTCGAAGAACGACTGAACTACCCGTACTGCGACCCCGAACGGAACGATGCCCCGTCACCCCACGAATCCTGGCAAGGAGCCATTTCGCCCAAGGACGACCGCTGGTCGCCGAAGGCGCCGCTCACCGAAGACGAGTTTGCCTCGCACCTCGGGGCCATCTACTTGCCGGTCTACGCCTGTGGCTACAACTGGCTGAAGAGCAACGAGGATTCGGCCCAACGGGTCATTGATCGCATCGCCGAGATCGAAAAACGAATCGAGGGCAGCAGCTACTACCGCTATGCCGGCAAGGTCATTCTGGTCACCCACTCGATGGGTGGGCTAGTCGGGCGACGGGTAGCGCAACTCGTGCCGGACAAGATCCTGGGGGTCGTACACGGCGTGCAACCGGTGACCGGCGCGCCAGTCGTCTATCGCCGCTTCAAGTCCGGCACCGAGGCCGGTGGCTTCTTCGACATTGGTGGCGTCGGCGCGGCGGTCGTGCTCGGTTGGGATGCGGCCGACACCACACCAGTCCTCGGCAACTCGCCGGGTCCGATGGAACTCCTGCCGACCCGTCACTATGGTCCCGGCTGGCTGCGCATCCGGGATCGCAACGGCAACGAGTTCCGGTTACCGCAAGGCGATCCTGCCGCCATCCTTGAAGGGCGCGAGGAAGCCGACCCCTATACTGACGTCTACAAAGTCTCCGCCCTCGACAAGTGGTGGGGGATGGTCGATCCGGGGTTGCTCGATCCCGCGGAAAAATTGAAAGAAAAACCGAACACTACTCCACAAGAGTATTTCCTGAAACAACTGGGATTCGCCAAGAGATTCCACGACACACTCGGCCTTACCTGTCACACCCACACCTACGCCCACTACGGCGACGATCCAAAGCACGAGTCCTTCGCCAGCGTCGTCTGGGAAACCTCTGACGATTTGTCCGGTGTTGCGGCGGAAGAACTATTGAATGCCCCGCGCCTATCGGCCAAGCTGACCGGCAAGACCAAGGTGGAGATTGCCGGTACAACCTATACCTTCAAACTCAAAGACCGCGATGGTCCGGGCGACGGGACGGTGCCGACACCCTCCGGTGAAGCGGCGAAACGCCTCGAAGGTATCCGCGATGTGTTCGGTCTCGACGGTTTCGATCATCAATTCAGTTACAACAACGAGATTGCCCAGCACACCGTGCTCTACGCTGTCGGCAAGCTCGTCCAGCAGATCACTATCAAGGAGGATGGCACCGCATGCGTTTGACTCTGACTTTCTTCGCCGCACTTGCTCTAGCCATGCCGGCCGTTGCCCAGTCTCAAGGAGATTCCATGAAACCCGCCCCTCAGCCCAACACCTACTGCCTCGGCCGTTTCCTGATCGACCTACCCAACGATGCGGAGATCATGGCGCAAACGGCCGAGTACCGCTGGGACAAGATCAAGGTCGAACGCCTGCCGTCGTCCAAAACCTTCCAGGAAATGATCGCCGAGAAGGAGAAAACGCTGCGCGAAACGAAGCATGACGATGAACCTTCACTGCTCAAACACATTTCGCGGAGCGACAACGGGAATTCAGTCGTAATGCTCTATTGGGAAAAACCCTATTCGGATGTCCTCTATGAAATGGCGGCATACAAGTGGCTGCAGGGTTTCCGCTTTTTGATGAAAGACGAAGCCAGCAAGAACAAGGTTGACGTTGCTCTCGGAATGGCCAACCGCACTCTCTCCGAACTCCGCTACCGCGACCCGAAGGAGATCCCGACCGAGCCCGGCTTCTGTATCGAGCGGGGACTGTTTGCCGGCGAGCCGGCGATGCCGCACTACGAACGTGCCGAGGTGAGTTTCCGCCTGAAAGGCCATCCCGACGTGGTGGTAAACGCGTCGACGTGGATGGTGATGAAGGAGGACAGGGAAGGTTTGCTGGACCGGATCGACCGTAAGAAGAAGGATACGGCCCTGATCGATCTGTTCAACAGGATCAAGGTGCTGCGGCGCGGCCAGCACTCGGTTGCCGGCATGGCCGCGGAGGAATACCTGCAGTCGATTCCGGCGGGAGAGACCTTCTCGACGCACATGTTCCGCTGGGAAACCACCGGCAAATACCATGATCTATACGCGCCGGAAATCATTGTCGAGTTCCGGACGGGCAAGACCAAGGACTTCGAGGAACGCCCGCCGACGCTTTCCGACAAGCAAGCCATCGAGCTTTTCGATTCGATCGTCAATTCGATCCGCGTGCGGCCGGTAAGCTCCCCCGCACTTTCGCCGGAACCGTCGCCCAATCCGGCTGCGCCGCAAAGCGGCCTGCCGTTGGGCACCTCCGCCGCCTCATTGAGTCGGTGTCCGCAAACGGGTCTCTGGGAATGCGCCGCCGAACTTGCAGCCGGCGAGAAACGCCGCTTCTTCCCGCAGGGCATGACGCTCCCGACCGTCATCGTGCGCGGCCCTGAACGCAGCTTGCTGCAAAAACTCAAGGGGGCCCCCATCAACGTACTCGTGGAAACGACGTGGACGCTGGTGGCGTATGCGTCGGGAGACGGGAAGTTCAACGCGTGAAAGTGTGGTGGCTGGTGGTGTCGATCGCCGGGTCGGCCCTTCTTTTGGCGTCCTTTCTGTTCTGGCCAGTGCGGGCGGCGGTTTTTCCATTCGGTTTCAGCCCTGTCGGACATTCTCTTTTCTAATCAACTTGTTCACCGATGACCTCCCATCTCAGATCCCTGGTTTCCAAGCTCGATGTTTCCTCCCGCAAGGCGATGGAGTCTGCGGCCAATGTGGCGCTGTCTCGCACTCATCACGAAGTCGACATCGAACACGTGCTGTCCGCATTGCTTCAGGCGCCGGATGCCGACCTGCTGCGCATCCTGAAGGCATATCACGTCGATGTGCCGCGTTTGCAGGAAGATCTGGAAACGGCGCTTGAACGTTTTCGTACGGGCAATACGCGCAATCCCGTGCTCTCCCGCAACATTCTGCGCTGGCTGGAGGCCGCGTGGCTGGCTGGGAGCGTGAATTACGGCGTGGAACGACTGGGGAGCGGGGTGCTGCTGTTGGCGCTGGTCGCGGACGACGATCTGCGTCGCCTGCTGGCCGGTTCCTGCGCGGCGCTAGTGCGGATTCCTGTGGACAATCTGAAGGAGACATTGCCGGCGCTGTTGCGGCAGCCGGTTGGCGATGCATCTGCTGACGAGGGCGAGGTGAATGAAGCCGGCAAGGCGCATAAGACAAAGAATGCGCCGAATCTCGACAAATACACGATTGACCTGACGGCGCAGGCTCGGGCCGGAAAAATCGATCCGGTGCTCGGGCGGGATGGCGAGGTTCGGCAGATGATCGATATCCTGTTGCGCCGGCGGCAGAACAATCCGATTTTGACCGGCGAACCGGGTGTCGGCAAAACGGCCGTGGTCGAGGGATTGGCGCTGCGGATCGTTCAGGGCGATGTGCCGGAGGTGTTGCACAACGTTACGCTACGCACACTCGATCTCGGCTTGTTGCAGGCCGGCGCGAGCGTCAAGGGCGAGTTCGAGAACCGGCTGCGTTCGGTGATCGACGAGGTGAAGGCGAGCCTTTCGCCGATCATCCTGTTCATCGACGAGGCGCACACGATGATCGGGGCGGGCGGCGCGGCGGGCCAGAGCGATGCGGCGAACCTGCTGAAGCCGGCGCTGGCCCGTGGCGAACTGCGCACGATTGCGGCGACCACCTGGGCGGAGTACAAGAAATACTTCGAGAAGGACGCGGCGCTGGCCCGGCGCTTCCAGGTCGTGAAGATCGAGGAGCCCCCCGAAGAGGCGGCGATCCAGATGGTACGCGGAATCGCCGATGCGATGGAGGCTCACCACAAGGTGCGCATTCTCGACGAGGCCGTGGTGGATGCGGTGAAGCTGTCGAGCCGCTACATCACCGGACGGCAGTTACCCGACAAGGCGATCAGCGTGCTCGATACGGCCTGCGCGCGCGTGGCGCTCTCGCGGGCGAGCACGCCGGCGGCGCTGGAAGACGTTCACCGCCTGATCCAGAACATTGATCGTGAAACAGCCGCGCTAACGAAGGAGCAGGATCCCGCTCATGCGGGGCGCCTGTCCGAACTGGCGGCGCGACGCAAGGCGCTGGAGAGCGACCTCTCCGTCTTGCAGGCGGCGTTCGCGGAGCAGCGAGCGCTGGTCGACGAAGTAGTAGCACTACGGGCGCGTTTGCAGGAGGAAGGCTCTGAGGCTCCACCCAAGAAGGGGAAGGGGAGCAAGGCGGGCAAGGGCGGTTCGATACGCGAAGCCTTGCTCGCGGCGCTCAAAAAGCTGCACGAACTCCACGACCAACAGGCGCTGATTTATGAGTGCGTGGATGGGGCGACGATCGCCGAGGTGATCTCGGGCTGGACCGGTATTCCTCTCGGCGGCATGGTTGCCGACGAAATCGAAACGGTGCGCAATCTCCATGCCTTGCTGGAGCAGCGCGTGGTCGGGCAGCCGCACGCGCTGGCGTTGATCGCCCGGCGTATCCAGATCGCCAAGGCCAATCTGGAAGACCCCGGCAAGCCGAAGGGCGTGTTTCTGCTCGTCGGGCCGTCCGGTGTCGGGAAAACGGAAACCGCACTGGCGCTGGCCGATACGCTTTATGGCGGCGAGCGTAACCTGATCACCATCAACATGTCTGAATACCAGGAGGCGCACAGCGTTTCCGGTCTCAAGGGTTCGCCGCCCGGCTACGTTGGTTACGGCGAGGGCGGCGTGCTGACCGAGGCGGTGCGGCGCAAACCGTATTCGGTGGTGTTGCTCGACGAGGTGGAGAAGGCGCATCCGGATGTGCTGGAATTGTTCTTCCAGGTCTTCGACAAGGGCGTTCTGGAGGACGCCGAAGGACGCGAAGTCGATTTCAAGAACACCATCATCATCCTGACCTCCAATGTGGGTACCGATCTCATCATGCGTGCTGTCGAGCATGGCGTTACCGTGGAGGAGGAGCAGCGGCCGCCGACGCCCGAGGATTTGCAGGAACTCCTGCGTCCGGCACTGCAGCGGGCTTTCAAGCCGGCGTTTCTGGGGCGCCTGTCGGTCATCCCGTACTACCCGATCTCGGACGAAATCATGCGCCTGATCGTCGGGCTGAAGCTCGCCAGGGTGCAGCGCCGGATGCAGTCCAACCACGGCGCACGGCTGGTCTTTGACGCCGCGCTGCCCGACATGATCGTCGCGCGCTGTACCGAAGTCGACAGCGGCGCGCGGGATGCCGAAGCGATCATCACCGACACCGTGCTGGCGCGCGTCTCCGAAAAGGTCCTCGCGCGCATGGCAGAGGGGCGGCCGCTACGCGAGGTGAGCCTGAAAGTGCGTAGCGACGAACTGGCGGTCACCGTCAAATAGGGGTGCCCGGAATGCTGAGGAGATTGATCATCTTGGCGACGCTGGCTGCCGCCTGGGTAAGCGCGTTGTGGTTCGGTGTGGCGCCGGATTTCGGTCAATGGTCGTTGCCCCGGCTAGCCGCTGTTCATGCGCTGCCGCCGCTGTTCTGCGGGGGGCTCTGGTTTGGCTGGCGACGTTGGCGGGGCCGCGTCGCGGAGGCGCGGACCCGGGCGATGGAGGAGCGCGCCGAAGAAGAACGCCAGGCGGGGGAAGAAAAAGCTCGCAGACTTGCCACGGAGGAGTCGCAGCGCAATCGATTCGGCTGCGATTGCCGCGCTGTTGCGCTGGCGCAGGTGAGCGCCGGGGATGGTGATGTCCCTCTGGCCGAGGCGTGTCAAGGTGTTTACCTCTCTTCATTCGAGTCCTCGGCTGCGGATGTTGATGAGCGGGCCGAAGTGGTGGCCCATTTGCGTTCCGGCATGCACGAGGCGTTGGGAGCGATCTATGCGAGCAGCCCGGCCGCCGTATCGCTCCCTCTTTATGTCGTGCCGCCGGGCGAGGCGCGTGCGGACGAGTTCGTGAACGCGGTCAGGGGCGTGCAACATGCGCTTATCGAGGAGGGGGGGCTATTATTCGATGGCGTGCGTGATCCCGGACGGATACTTCAACTGGCGGAAGAAGGGAGCGTATTGAGCGCTCTTCTCCGCTTGTTTGAGCAGACTCCGGGATTGGCCGTCGTTCTGCTCGGGACGGATTCGCCGTGGCTGCAGGCGCAGAACACGGACGAAGAAGAGGGCGCAGTCGATGCCGGGAAACCGGGGCAAGGGGTGTTCGCGATGTTGCTGACCCATCCCGATTTCGTGAGCGATGACGCGGATTCTTCCCTGGAAAAGGACGAGGCGCTGCGTTCCCTGCCGATACTGGCGCGTCTGCATCGACCGGCCATGGTCGGGATGGATAGCGGGAAAACGCGTGCCAACGTGTTGGCACGCACCTTGGGAAGAGCTCTGGATGAGGCCCGGCGTTATGCCGGAATGGATGAGATGCTCCCGGCCTGCGACGGCGTAGAGGCAAAGGCGCAGGAAGGCGGAGGGAGCGGCACGTGCAATTGGCTGGTACATAACGCGGGAACGCCGGCGAATTGCGGTGTGCACATGGCCGGACTTGGTGTGGCGCTGCTCGAGCACGGCATCGAGCTCGATCCGTTCGACGAAGCGACAAACATTTCCACCGTGGCCGGCGATCTCGGCGATGCGCTTGATGTCGGCATGCTCTCCGTCGCGGTGGCCCGAGCCGCCGCGACGCAAGGTACGGCGCTTTGCGTCGAGTTCCGTCGCGACGCAACCTTGTTGCTCTTTTTTGCGCGTGCGCCAGAACCCGCCGAAATGGCAATGGGCTAATACTCGGGAGAGAGAATGAAGCGAGTAATACGTCTGGGCGATCCGCACACGCACGGCGGGCGGGTGATTACGGCCGCGGCGAATACCGAAATCAACGGCAAGCGGGTGGCGAGACGTGGCGACAAGGCGGTTTGTCCGAAGAAAGGTCACGGTGTCGTGACCATCGTCGAGGGCGATCCGTCGTGGTACGTCGAAGGGCAAGCCGTGGCGCTCGAAGGCCACAAATGCAGTTGCGGCTGTTCGTTGATCTCCACGTTGCCGACCTTGGGGCGCTCCTTCGAAGGTGCCGGCTCGGCATCCGGCGCGATGGCAGCTTCGGTGGTGGGCTTGCTCGCGCCGAAGGTGGCTGAGGCGGCAAGCACGGCAAGTTCTGCAGTACATGCTGCCGGAAAAAGCGGTTCTGCGGTGGTGACAGGGCTGGGTGACGGCGTCGATGCACTTGTCGCCAAGTCACCGAGTCTGCAGAAGGACGTTCTCAAACTGAAACAGGAGGGGTGGGCAATTGAGTATGGTCCCGCAGGAAGTGGGTCGTACGCTGATCGAATGGCGTCTCCTCCGACAATTACGATTGATGGCTCAGAGAGGGGAAATTCGGAAGTTGCAACTCAATCGCTTGCTCACGAGGTTGGGCATGCTGTCTATCCGTACGCAGCCGACTATTCGTCCAGAACTGCTTTCATCAATGGCGCAATGGCCGATGAAGGGGGCGCCACGATGAACAACATAAAGGTACAGCGAGAGATACTGTCCAGCGGAGGCCCGGATATCGGAATTGCAGGAAACCGTGCCAATCATGCTGCGTACAATGCGGCTTACGATCAGTACCTCAAAGACGGCAATGCGATTGCCGCACGAAACTCCATTGGCGCAAGGTTTGGAACGGGTGAGATAACCTCGAATACAGCACAATCGTATGCAGACTATTACGGGGGATGGTATGACCGAGCCTATCCGGCGAAAAAATAATCTATTGCGCCTGTTCTTGCTCGGTATGTTGGGGTGTTTGTGTGCGGGATGTCTGCATGCTTCCGGCGCTAAGGAAAAGGAATCATTGATGGAAAATGGATGCGGGACGCTATGGGGCGTCGTGAATACACTTGGCGAAAAGATGCCGCTTTCGAGAGAGGTAGTCGAAGCGGTATTGAGAACAGAACTGACAGACAAAACGCGTGATGAATACCTTTGGCACCTCGTAGGGGGCGGTCATCCGCTTGATGATGGTTCGTCAGTCTCTCGCGTAAGTCTCGCGCTACTACCCGGCGGTGAATTCGGGAAGAACAGTGGGTTGTCTATTGAACTTGAGGGGCGGTGTATCGGCCTCGACGAGATTCGCGAGCACTTTGGTGTGCTAACCATCGTTCAATACCCTCGTGGGCGCTCGTTGCAGGAAACCACCGTATATGCTGCAGCGATGCCGTGGGGGGAACTGTCGTTTGCCTTCAAGGAGGAAAAACGAGACTGTCTGTTCCGTATTTCATTTCGCAAGAAGATGCCATGACACAGGCGCCAACAGGTGCGCGATTACCACTTCGTTTCACCCCTTCCTGCCACTTGGTGTCGGCATTCGCCGCCCCCGGCTTCACGCCTGCTCAGATCTGAGGATGGCAAAGATCGCTCTATTTACGTACTCGAAAAAATTCCTGGAGTCGCAAAACTCCGACTGACGGAAGAAATCCATGAACAGCCTTCTACCTGCTCCGCTCCTTGACCCTGTTCCCGGTGACGACATCGGTGGTGTCGACCTGTCGTTTTCTGCCGTATTCGACGAAATCCTCGAGGCGCGGCGCGAGGACGATACGACGCTGGCGCAGGGAGAGTGGGAGACCTCATTGAAGACCGCGGACTGGCCAAGGGTGAGGGAATTGGCGGAGGATGTGTTGTCGCGTCAGAGCAAGGACTTGCAGGTCGCGGCCTGGTACGCCGAAGCGATGGCGCGGCTGAAGGGGTTCGAGGGAGTGACCGCGGGGCTTGCGGTCGTCGAGGGGCTTCTCAACGAATTCTGGGAATTCTGCTATCCCAGTCTTGATCCGGACGATCTCGACGAGCGGGCCGGGAAGATCGAGTGGTTAAACAAGCAGCTGAGCGCGGTGATCCGCGAGATTCCGCTGACCGATCGGGCGTCCGGTGGTTATTCGTTCCTGAAGTGGGAGGAATCGCGTCTGGTCGACAACCTGGGGTTGAAGGACGGTGGCGCCCGCGACAAGGCGATTGCCGCCGGGAAGTTGTGCGGTGAAGATTTCGACAAGGCCGTGCAGCTATCCGGGCCGGCCTATTACGAGAAGTTGCATGCGCGAATAGGCGACGCGGTTTCTGCTGCCGGGATGCTGGCCGCCCGCATTGACGAACGCTTCGGACTCGATGCGCCGAGCCTGAAGGAAATGCAGGAGACGCTTGGCGCGTGCGAGTCGCTTGTCGGCAAGTTGCTGGCCCGCTTGGGCGGCCAGGTGGTGGTGGCTCGGGGCCAGGAATCTCCTTTAGCCGGGACGGAACGAAACAGCCACGCGGTCGATATGGCGCCGTCGCTCTTGCCGCGGTCTGTACAGGGCATCATCGTTACCCGTTCCGATGCGATCCAGGCGTTGCGCGCCGCGGCGTCGTATTTCCGCAAGAACGAGCCGCACAGCCCGGTGGCGCCGCTGGCCGAACGGGCGGCCAATTGGGCGGAAATGCCGCTCGAGCGCTGGCTGGCGTCCGTCGTCAAGGACCAGGGGACGCTGGCACAGCTGCGCGAGCTGCTCGATTTTCCGGAGGATACGCGTTCCTGACCGTAAAACCGGTCAGGCCGAAAAAGGTTTTTGCGCGGTGCCGATCCTCGCCGCGCTCTGTGGTAACATTCGCGCCGGCGGGTCTCCCCGCATCGCAGGGTGGTGAACCTGGTCAGGTCCGGAAGGAAGCAGCCACAGCCATTTACTGTGAGTGCCGGGGTAAGGCTCGCCACTTTCTTTTTGCCGTCCGTTTGAGAGACGAGGCGCGCACGGCGTGCGGCGTCTTTCGGTTTTCTGAAGCCGATTCCACGATGATAGATTCCAGACTGCCGCCGAAAGTCGGCTTTGTCTCCCTCGGGTGCCCGAAGGCACTCGTCGATTCCGAACAGATTCTCACCAAACTGCGCGCTGAAGGGTACGTGATTTCGCCTTCGTACGAGGGCGCCGATCTGGTGGTGGTCAACACCTGCGGCTTCATTGATGCCGCCGTCGAGGAATCGCTGGAAGCGATCGGCGAGGCGCTGGAAGAGAACGGCAAGGTGATCGTGACCGGCTGCCTCGGGGCAAAACAGGAACTGGTGCGTGAAGCGCATCCGAAAGTGCTGGCGATTACCGGGCCGCACTCGGCGGACGAGGTGCTGCAGCACGTGCATACGCATCTGCCGCAGCCGCACGATCCGTTCACCAGCCTGGTCCCGCCGCAGGGTATCAAGCTGACGCCGCAGCATTTTGCCTACCTGAAGATTTCGGAAGGCTGCAACCACAGTTGTACTTTCTGCATCATCCCGTCGTTGCGCGGGCCGCTGGTCAGCCGGCCGATCGGCGATGTGCTGCAGGAAGCGAAACATCTTGCCGAAGCCGGCGTGCGCGAGTTGCTGGTCATCTCGCAGGACACCAGCGCCTATGGCGTCGATGTGAAATACCGCACAGGCTTCGTCGGCGGTCGCCCGGTCAAGACGCGATTGAGGGAGTTGTGCGAGGCGCTGGCCGAGTTCGGCATCTGGGTGCGCCTGCATTATGTGTATCCGTATCCGAGCGTCGATGAGCTGATCCCGCTGATGGCCGAGGGCAAGATCCTGCCGTACCTCGACGTGCCGTTCCAGCATTCCAATTCGCGCATCCTCAAGGCCATGAAGCGGCCGGCGAGCGCCGAAAACAACCTTGAGCGGATCAAGGCCTGGCGCGCAGTCTGTCCGGACATCACGATCCGCAGCACCTTCATCACCGGCTTCCCGGGCGAGACCGAGGCGGAGTTCGAGGAGCTGCTGGAATTCATCGAAGAGGCGCGGCTCGACCGTGTCGGTTGCTTCCCTTATTCGCCGGTAGAAGGCGCCGTGGCCAATTCACTGGCGCCCGCGGTGCCCGACAAAGTGCGTGAGGAGCGGCGCCGCCGTTTGATGGACGTGCAGGAAGATATTTCGGCCGAACTGTTGGCGGCCAAGATCGGGCGCGAAATCACCGTATTGGTCGACGCAGTCGATGATGAAGGAACCTTGGCACGCTCGTCGGCCGATGCGCCGGAAATCGACGGGCTGGTGATCATCGACCAGTATTTTGACGCCGAGCCGGGTGATTTCCTGAAGGTGCGCGTCGTCGATGCCGACGAGCATGATCTTTATGCGGAGGCGATTCCCGAGTAATCGGAGCGAGCAGCGTGACGCGCGACGAACTGATTGGACAACTGTCTGCCGTGGTCGGCGAAGACCACGTCCTGCAACGTGCCGAGGAGATGGCTGCGCATCTGACTGACTGGCGCGGTCGTTATCATGGCGCGGCCCGGTGTCTTGTGCGTCCTGCGTCGACCGCAGAGGTTGCCGGCGTGGTGCGCGTATGTGCCGCCGCCGGTGTGCCAATGGTGCCGAAGGGGGGCAACACCAGCCTGTGCGGCGGCGGCATCCCGGACCTCTCGGGCAACGCCGTGATGATCAGTCTCTCGCGGCTG
Source organism: Propionivibrio pelophilus DSM 12018 (assembly GCF_059569095.1). Classification (NCBI taxonomy): domain Bacteria; kingdom Pseudomonadati; phylum Pseudomonadota; class Betaproteobacteria; order Rhodocyclales; family Rhodocyclaceae; genus Propionivibrio; species Propionivibrio pelophilus. The sequence continues at coordinate 79,992 of NZ_JCANUT010000004.1, forward strand.
AACCTCATCCGGGCGATCGACCGGGCGAACAACACCATCACCGTCGAGGCCGGCTGCCTGTTGAAGACCGTGCAGGATGCGGCGTTCGAGGCGGGACGCTATTTTCCGCTTTCGCTGGCGGCTGAAGGGAGTTGCCAGATCGGCGGCAACTTGTCGACCAATGCCGGCGGCGTCCGGGTGCTGCGCTACGGCAATATCCGCGAGTTCACCCTCGGCCTGGAGGCGGTCCTGCCGAATGGCGAGGTGTGGGATGGCCTCCGTGGGTTGCGCAAGGACAACACCGGCTACGACCTGAAGCAACTGTTCATTGGCGCCGAGGGGACGCTGGGCATCATCACAGCCGCGGTATTGAAGCTGTTTCCGCAGCCGCGGGCGATCGCCACGGCCTGGTTGGCGATCGAATCGCCGAGCGTCGCGGTGCAGTTGCTCGGTGAACTGCAAAGTGCTTTCGGCACTGCGCTGACCGCCTGCGAGCTCGTCTCCGAGCTTTCGCTCAACCTCGTCTTCAAGCATATCGAGGGCGCGCAGCCGCCGCTGTCGGTAAGTCCGTGGTACCTGCTCGTCGAATTGTCGGCGCCGGACGGCGAAAGCGAACTCAATGCCGGACTCGAGCGTTTCCTCGAGACGGCGTTCGACAACGGCACGGTGAGCGATGCGGTGATCGCCCAGAACATCGAGCAGACGCACAAGCTGTGGGCCTTGCGCGAGAACATCAGCGAGGCGGAAAAGAAGGAGGGGATCAGCATCAAGCACGACATCTCGCTGCCGATTTCGCGCCTGGCCGAGTTCGTCGATGCGGCCGATGTGGCGCTCACGGCGGCGTTTCCCGGGGTGCGGATCGTGGCCTTCGGCCATGTCGGCGACGGCAACCTGCATTACAACCAGTCGATGCCGGACAAGGCGGCCAATGCCGAATTCATTCCGCGGCAACCGGAGGTCAATCGCCTCGTCTACGATCTGGTGACGCGGTTCGGCGGGAGCATCAGCGCCGAACATGGCATCGGCCAGCTCAAGCGCCGCGAACTGGCGACTTATCGCAGTCCCGTCGAGATCAACATGATGCGCACGATCAAGCAGGCGCTCGATCCGAACGGGATCATGAATCCCGGCAAAGTCTTGTAGTTGCCGTCAGGACGCCTGCGTCGGGATGCGCAGGCGCGCAATCAAACCGCCGCCGGGGCGGTTCTGCAGTTCGAAGGTGCCGCCGTGCAGGCGGGCGATCCTCTCCACGATGGCCAGGCCGAGGCCGGTGCCGCTGGCGTCGGTGCGGGCGTTTTCCAGTCGGGTGAAGGGGCGTTTCAGCCGTTCCAGTTCGGCATCCGGAAGCCCGGGGCCGCAGTCCGCGACGTCGATCACCAGCAGCGAACTTTCCTGTCGTGTCTCGACGCTGAACGGCGCGGCCCCGTATTTAAGCGCGTTGTCGAGCAAGTTGGCGATGGCGCGGCTCAGTGCCTTCGGGCGCACATGGATCGTCCCCGGAAGCTTGCCTGGCGTGAATTGCGGCGCCGGCTCAGTGCGCAGATATCGCGCGATGACTTGCTCGATGAGCGCGTTGATATCGCTGTCGATGGGCGTTTCCTTGCCGTCCCCGCGCGCGTAGTCGAGGAACTGGGCGATGATCGTATCCATCTGCTCGATGTCGCCGACGACTGCCTCCCGTGCATCGTCGTCGGCAATGGACATTTCGCATTCCAGGCGCAGGCGGGCAAGGGGGGTACGCAAGTCGTGCGAAATGCCGGCCAGAACCTCCGTTCGTTCGGTGGCGATCTGCTGCAGGTCGTTCGACATTCGGTTGAACGCGTCCGCGAGTTGCCGCAATTCGTTCGCGCCATCGATCGTCACCGGCGCAGGATGACGCCCCTGTCCCAGTTCGCGGGCGGCGTTGGCCAGGGTGCGCAGCGGCTGCGTGACGCGGGAAACGATCAACCAGGCGACCAAGAGGGCAAGGGCCAGCGAGGCAAACCCCCAGCCGAGCCAGTGCCACGGAACCGGTCGCTCGGCGCGGGCCGCGGGCAGCATCAGCCAGTATTCGTCGTCATCGCCGGGGTCGATCGAAAAGCTGATCCACAGCCCCTCTTGCCCGTTAACCTCGCTGGCGAAGCGGCTCTGTGGTCCGAGCTGGGCGATGACGGCCTGCTTCATGACGTTGAAGAAGAAGGTGTCGGGCAAGGGCGCGACAGTGTCGTTCTGTTCGGCCGGATAGAGATGAACACCCTCACTCTCTGCAAGATCCTGCAGCAGGGCAACCCGTTTCCCCGGGTCGGCGGCGACGAGACCGGCCTTGGTCAGGTTGACCATGCTGACGGCCAGTTCCGCCAGTTGACGGGCGCGGGGTTCGCGTCCGGCGAGGCTGAAAAGGGCGAACCAGACGATCCCGGAAACGAAGATGACCAGGCTGATCAGCAGGAAGGCGCGGCCAAGCAGCGTCTGCGGAACGAGCCGCTGCGGCAGTTTCACTTGGTTTCGCCGTCGGGAATGAAGACGTAGCCGAAGCCCCAGACGGTTTGCAGGTAGCGGGGCGTTGCCGGGTCGGGTTCGATCAGCTTGCGCAGGCGGGAGACCTGGACATCGATCGCCCGGTCGAACGGTCCGTGCTCGCGGCCGCGGGCCAGGGTCATCAGCCGGTCGCGGGACAGGGGCTGACGGGGGTGTTCGAGCAGCACCTTGAGCACGGCGAATTCGCCGGTGGTCAGCGGCTGGGCCTCCCCGTCCTTGGTCAAGGTGCGCGTGGCAAGGTCGACTTCGATGTTGGCGAACACGATGGTCTTGTGCTCGGCGTTCGGTGCGCCGGGAACGACAGCCACGCGGCGGCGCAGCACGGCCTGGATGCGGGCGACCAGCTCACGCGGGTTGAACGGCTTGGGCAGGTAGTCGTCGGCGCCCATTTCCAGTCCGACGATGCGGTCGATCTCGTCACCCTTGGCCGTCAGCATCACGATCGCCTGTTGCGGTTCGCTGGCCCGCAGGCGGCGGCAAATCGACAGGCCATCCTCGCCCGGCAGCATCAGGTCGAGCACGATCAGGTCGAACGTCTCGCGCGCCATCGCCTTGTCCATCATCTCGGCGTTTTCCGCCACCTTGACGGCGAACCCCTGTTCGCCCAGGTAACGTTGCAACAGGTCGCGCAGCCGCTTGTCGTCGTCGACGACGAGGATCTTTCGCTTGCTCATGGGGGTCCTCGGAAAGGCCAGACTATGTCATTGGCAGAAGGCAGAATGCTAACCGGAAAGCCTTGCCGGCGTGAAGGGGCGCCGGTGTCTCGGCATCTCAGTTGCGGTGTATGTCCGTTGGCTTTGTCTGCCCGGGTTTCGCGAAGAGGCTGAAAAACTTCCGGTCTTCCTGAAGCATGTGCTTGGCTACGACATCACGGGCCAGGAAATCGACCAGTTCGCCCATCGATACCGTCTTCTCGTCCACGCGGCGGCGTAGTTCCAGCGCATTGCGGATCAGTGCGTGGTGGCGGGCGGTGTGGTCGGCGAGTGCTTCATAGGCATGGTCGCGGAGGACTTTTTCCTCGTCGGAGAAATGCTGTTCGACGTGGGTCAACAGTACGTCGAAGGCATTCGAAAAATTGGTGGGCGCGGCATCCAGCAGGGCATTGGCCAGACGGAACAGTTCGCGGTGTTGCTGGTCGATGGCGGGGTGGTGCGACGCGAAACTGGGCCGCCAGGCGAGATGCAGGACACGGTGCGTGTCGGTGCCGATTTCTCCGGCGGCTTCGATGGGCGAGAACAGTTCGACACGGCCACTGCCCGAGCGCTTGGCGTGATACATGGCTTCGTCGGCCATTCGTATCAGTTCCTGGTCGTTTTCGCTGTGGTCGGGATAGAGTGCGATGCCGATGCTCGATGAAACGTTCAGTTTCTCGCCGGCATCGGTGATGAACGGCTGTTGCAGTTCGTGGCTGATCTTTTCTGCTACGGTCTGTGCGTGTCCCGGGTGCTGGATGTCGGGCAGCAGGACGACGAACTCGTCGCCCCCCACACGGGCTGCGGTGTCCGACAGGCGCAGGCAGTCGCGGATTCGCCCGGCCACCGAGCGGAGCAACCAATCGCCCGCTTCGTGCCCGAGGCGGTCGTTGATCGGCTTGAACTTGTCCAGATCGATGTAGAGGATTCCCAGCCGGTGCTGATCCCGACGGGCGCGGGCGATCTGTTGCGGAAGACGGTCGAGCAGCAAGCGGCGGTTGGCCAGGTCGGTGAGCGGATCGTAGAAGGCCAGTCGACGGATCGCCTCTTCGGCGCGCTTGCGTTCGGTGATGTTACGGGTGACGCCGATCACGTAGGCGGGTTTGCCGCTGGCGTCGGCGTGCAGGGTGGTGACTACCTCGGTGTGCACGACGTGGCCGTCCTTGTGCGGCTGGTCGATTTCTGTCATCCGTGGGGAACGTAGCGGGTCGCCGGCGTTCCAGCGCGCGATCGATTCCTTGAGCGTGTCCTTGGCGCGTTGTGCCGATTCCGGCGTCAGCGCAGCGTCCATCGGCTGTGCCATGACCTCCTCCGGCGTGTACCCGCGCAGTTCGAAAACCGCCGGGCTGATGTAGGTAAAGCGGCCGCTGGCGATGTCGAGGATCCAGATCACGTCGCCGCTGTTCTCGGCGATGAAGCGGAACTTGCTTTCGCTCTCACGCAATTCGCTGACGGCCTGTTCGCGCGCGGCCATTTCCCGCTTCATGCGTCGGTTGAGGCGCAGCATGAATGCGGCGATGAGTGATGCCAATGCTCCGACGGCAACGGCAATCGACAACCCGATTACCCATTTTTTCTGTTCCTGTCGCCGTTGTTCCTTCTCATCGTCGATGTAAAGGAAATTACCCAATCGGAAGTTGCTGGGCATCAGTCCGAGTTCGGCGTAGGTATTGATGATGTTTTGCCAGCGCTCGCCGCGCATGTGGCCAATGCTGAGCAGGTCATCCTTGACCAGCGGCTTGATGCGTTCGGCCTCGAACAACAGGAATTCGCGGCTTTTGTCCGTGGCATAGCGGCTGCGGATAATGTCCACGATTTCCTTGGGATGCTCCAGCGCGTACTCCCAACCTTTCAGGCTGGCTTCGCGGAACGCCCTGGTGCGTTGTGGATGCTCGCGCACCTGGTCTTCCGAGGTGAACAGAATGTCGCCATAGAAGTCGATGCCGGCCGAGCGCGGCGAGAGGGCGACGTAGGGGATGTAGCTCTTGTCCAGCAGGAAAGGCGTGCTGGTCGATTGGCCGCTCATCGCGTCGACGCGCCCGAGAATGATCTCGTCGGTCGAGAAGGTATGCGGGAAGGGGTTCAGCGTGTTCTCGGAGATGCCTTCGCGCCGCAGGAAGGCCAGAAGTTCTTCGGCATTCGGTTCGAGCATGATCCGCTTGCCCTTGAGGTCGCGGACCGAGGAAATGCCCGAGTAGATGTGCCCGTAGAGCATGAGCGGCGAATGCTGGAACACCGCCGCCAGGGCGACGACCGGTTTGCCTTTCTGGCGTGCAAGGAGCACAGCGCTGTTCCCAACGCCGAATTCCGCCCGGCCGCTGACGATCTCGTCGACGACGTTCGTGTCAGGTTTCGCCTCCATGAAACGCATGTCCAGTCCCTTCTCGCGGTAGAACCCTTTTTCCTGCGCCGCGTAGTAGCCGGCGAACTGGAACTGGTGTGGCCCCTTGAGTTGTAGTGCGAGCGTCTCCTGATGTTCGGCAGCAGCGGGCAAGACGGCCGCCGTCGCTACCAACAGAATGACTCTGCTGGCGAAGGCGCCGACTCGTTCGAGGCAGGCGTACCATCGGTGGATCGTCATTGGCCCGAGTTTTGCGTTTGGATCTCCCTTTGATCTTAACCTGCTGCCGGCTCGCCTGCTGCGACTTTTTTAATCAGCACCAGCGGGAAACGCGCCCAAGTCGGTTTTGTTTCTGATTCTTGCAGCCGGTTACCGGTTTGTCGCGCTACGCTTTGTGGTTTGTGATTTGTTCTCGCGCTCACCTGCCGATGAACGGGTGGTCGCCCTGGTCGGCGCCGCCTGCTCCAGCCAGATCAGCGTGTCGATGTAGGACATGAAGGACTGCAGATAGTCCGGTGCGATGTCGCGCATGACTTGCAGGCTGCGCAGGACGAGGTGCTGCGAGTTCATCGGCCCGGCGTTCTCCGGGGCCTGCGCAAGGGTCTGGGTGAGTTGCTGCTCGCTGCTGAGCCGGGCCCAGGTGTCGTGGAAGCGGGTGACCGAGCGGAGCGCCGGCGTTTCCGGCTGGTCATCGGCGTGCTGGCCGATGTCGGCGAGGAGTTTGGCCAGCGGACTGCTTGCACCTTCGTCGGAGATTACTGTCGCCGGCTCACTTGGGCGGGGGCCAAGTTTGCGGACGGTGTCGTTGATCCGTTCACTGAGTACAGCGCGTACCGCTTCGGGCTGTATGGCAGCGCGGCGGGCCAATGCCTCGAGGTAGGCGAAGCGGACCGGGTCGCGTTCGGCGGCGCCGCTGGCGCGCAGGGCGTCCAGGGTCGCTTGCAGATCTTCAGTTGCGGCCATTGTCGTTGGTGCTTGTTTTGGGCACCGGCGCCATCTCGACGCGGCGGTTGCGGGCGCGGCCGTCGGCGTCGGCGTTGTCGGCCACCGGCTGCTGCGACCCGAAGGCGGCGGCGAAGACGGCGGAGGGCGGCACGCCTTCCTCGATCAGCGTGCGCGTGACGGTCAGGGCGCGCTGGGCCGAGAGCTCCCAGTTGTCGGCGAACTTCCGGTTGTTGTCGCGCACCGGCATGTCGTCGGTGAAGCCGCTGACCATCAGCAGTTGTTCGCTGGCGCCGAGATACGCCGTGATCGGCGGGGCGAGCGTCTTCAGCAGTTGACGACCATCCGGTTGCAGCTGGTCGGAGTTGAGCGCGAAGAGAACGTTGCCGCTGATGCCGATCTTGCCGTTGTCGAGCGTGACGCGGCCCGAGGCGAGCGGGCCGGCGAGTGCGCGTTCGAGCGCTTCGCGGCGTTGTTCTTCCTGCTGGCGCTTCTGGATTTCGGCTTCTAGGCTGGTGGCGAGTTCGAGTTGCACGCCGAGCACGCCCACCAGAATGATGACGAAAGCGCCGAGCAGCCCGGACATCAGGTCGCCGAAGACCGCCCACGCCGGCGTGCTTTCATGCGCGCCGTGTTCAAAGCCGGCGTCGATCTCTTCCATGGCTTAAGCCTCGCTGGGGCCGGCGCGCTGCAGGTCTTCGACCATCTTCTTCTGCGACAGGACGCTGAGTTCGATGACCTCGCGCGCCTGGGCGACGTAGTAGGCGAGCTGTTCGTCGCTGCGTGTGAGCGACTTGGCGAGCCCGCCTTCGATGCGCTGCAGCGCGGCCATCATCTTCTCGTTGGAGTCGCTGAACAGCTGCACGGCGTGGCCGAAGGCTTCGCCGAGGCTGGCGACTTCGAGCGCGCCGCCGGCGACGCTGGCACCGACTTCGACGAGCTTGCCGGCTTCGCTTTCGACCTTGTTGGTGAATTGGCTGCCGACGCGTTCGAGCAGTTCGGCCGACGAAGCGACCAGCGCGTCGATCGCGCTGCGCTGTTCGGTCGAGGCGTGGTTGATGGCATCGAGCAGGGTTCCCAGCGTCTCCATGATGCGGCTGCGTTCTTCGAGCAGGCTGTTGTCGCGCGCCATGCTGGCGGAGAGTTCGTGGCGCAGCTCGCCGATGACTTCGGCCGCCGCCTTGGGTGCCTCGGCGGCGGTCTGCATCAGGCGGGTGACTTCGGCGATCGTCGTTTCGGCTTGGCTCTGGGTAGCTGCGACGAGGTCGCACGCGGTGGCGTTCAACGTTTGCGTGATCGCTTCCTGCTGCGCCAGCGTCTTCTCGCTCGTTTGCTGCCATTGTGTTTCCAGCGTGCTGGCCATTGCGGTCAATGCCTCGGTGATGCGGGTCTGGCGGGCCTCTTCACCGGCGCTCCATTCGCTTTGCCAGGCGGATTGGGCAGTGCGTTGGTCGGCGAGCAGCGCGGCGCTACGTTCGGCGAAGGTTTCGGCCAGGGAGGTTTGCGTCCGGTCCAGCGTTTGCGTGAGACGGTCGCTGGCTTGCTCGTGTTTGCTCAGGGCGCTGATCCACGTCTCGGCAACCGTCTGCACCGCGCCGTCGAAACGCTGGGCGATGCCATCGAGCTGGGTCGCGACGTGCTGCGTCAGCGTGTTCTGCTGGGCTCGCGTCGTCTCGGCGAAGGCGGCGTGGCTGGCGTCGATGGATGCGAGCAGCGATTGGCTGCGTTCGCCGAAGGTGCCGGCGAGCTGAGTGATGGTCCGATCGAGGTGCGTTGTCAGCCCGTCGAATTGCTCGGTCAGCGTGTCGGCAAGTTGCTGCTGGCGGGTGGCAGCGGTTGCGGTCAGGGCAGCGAGTTGTTGCGCGGCGTTGGCCTGCAAGCGGGTCTGGTTGGCTTCGAGCGAGGCGAGCAGCGCGGTCGAGCGTTGCTCGAAGGTGTCGGCGTAGCTGGCGAACGCGGTTTGCAGATTCTGGCGTTGAGCTTCGCCAGCCTGCTCGGCACGCGCCAGCGATTGCGACCAGGTCTCGCCGATCCCGGCGGCGGTCCGCGTGAATTGGTCGGTGACGTTGGCTAGCTGCGTTTCGACGGTGCCGAACAGCTTGTCGTGCAGGCCGCGCGTTTCGCCGGCGATGCCCGCCATGGTCGTCGCGACGATCGGCTCGATGGCCTCTGCGGTGGCCGTCGTGCTCTCCCGGAGGGCGGTTTTGAGCGACTGATCGACCGATTGCGCGAGGTCCGCGTACAGCACTTTGGCTTCGCCATGGAAGCGTTGCTGATCGGCGAGCAGCTGTTCGCCAAGCTGGCGGTTCTGCTCGGCCATCTGGCTCATCATCGCGTCGAGTTTGCCGACCAGGTCGGGCAGCGCCTGGGCTTGCACCTGCAGCGCCTTGAAAGTCTCCTGCCGCTGGTGGGCGAACGAGACGCCGCGCAGCGCGCCGGCGATCCTGCCGTCGAGCAACTGGGCGACCTGCTGGCGGTCGCGTCGGGCGAGCGTCGAGATCAGGCCGAGCATGGCCGAGGTGGCGACGCCGGCGACCGAGGTGCCGAAGGCGACACCGAGTCCCTTGACCGGTGACGCCAGTGCGGCACGGATGGTGTGCAGGTCGGTCGTGCTTTCCAGCGCCAGAACGGCGCCGTTCAGCGTGACGACCATGCCGAGGAAGGTGCCGAGCATGCCGAGCAGGACCAGTAGACCGACGAGGTACGGCGTGACGCTCGGTCCCGGCAGGGCGACGCGTTCGCCGGCGATGCGCAGGCGAACGGCGTTCTGCAGATTGCCGGGGACCTGTTGCAGCCACTCACCGATGTTGTCGACCTCGTCCGGGATGTTGTCCAGCGCCCGGGCCAGCGCGCTCGTGTTGCCATCGAAGCGCCGCATTTCGAAGGCGCCGGCGAGATAGACCGTGGCGATGAGGCAGGAAACGGTGAAGGCCAGCGCGCTGCCGCCGACGTAGCCGACGGCCACCCAGATGACGGCGGCCAAGCCGAGGATGAAGGCGAGGAGACTGAGGTTGCGGTTAAATCGGTCAGGACTGTTCATGCGGTTTCGTTTCGTTCATGTCGTTCAATGTGGCAATCAGCCCGGCGACGGGCTTCAGGCGCAGTTCGAGTTCGGCGAGCAGTGCGCGCTTGGTGTCATTGCAGAAGGCTTCCAGCCAGCTGCCCGGCTGCGTCCAGAGCGCCGGATCATCACCGTCGTCAGCTTTGGCGCGGTGTTCGGCGTAGCGCTGCTCGAAGGATCGGGCGAGCAGGATCGGGACGTTGGCCAGCAGGTTGTATTCGCGCGCCGCCAGCGCCTTCTCGAAGGTGGCGTCGAGGTTGGCCAGTTGCCTGCCGGCGCCCGACTGCGCGGCCAGGGCCTTGCGAGCGTCGGCGCGCAGCGCGGTGATCGCCGTATTCATCTCGCGCTGGTGCGCGAGGTAGTAGCGGTGGAATGGCGTGAAGTCGGGGGGGCTGCCGGCGTGGTCGGTGTCATTGGCGGCGGGCGTCAGCGTCGGGAACGGGATGCGCGGTTTCGTGCCGTCGGGCGCCGCGACAAAAACGCCGTCGTGGTGAATGGCGGCGCTCAGCGTCTGGCGCAGGCGAGCCAGTTGCCTTGGCAGATCGCCGTCCGATGAAGGTTCAGCCGTGCGACCGCCAGCCTCCGCGCCGAGGACGGAAAACAGCGTCATCGCATCCGAAAGGTCCAGCCAGCGCCCGAGCCGTTCGCCGAAATCGTATTTCGGGTCGGGGAGCTGCGGATGCGTGTCGGACAGTAGACGGACGAGGGTGGAGCGGTGGAAGGTGGCGCGTTGAAATTCACGCGTCATGGCAGTGGCGTGGTCGGACAGCGAAAAAAGGGCGCAAGACTACTACAACTTTGCGACACGGTCAGCAGTCGGGGCCGGCCGTGTCGTGAGTTTTCACTCCGGATGGTTCATTCGCCATTTTTCTTGTCTTTTTGCGATCTCAGGCGTTGGAGGTCGGTGAAACGCCGTGTTTCGCCTGCAGGCGAGGTACTTCTTATTGTCTTTCCAAGAAGAAGGCGCGCCCGCTGCGTCGCCCTGCTTTGCCGGGTACTCTGCGCTGCTCGACGACGCAGAGGGCAGAAGGAAAACCGAACGGTGTTTCAACCGATGGTGGTAGTGATCGGTTGGTTTTGAGCTTCCCCTTGTGCAGCGCCGAGCAACGGAGGCGAGCCGGGGGCAGTCGGCGAGCACTGTTTGAGGGGCGTAGCCCCGAGTTGCGCAGCCGCCCGGCTTGCCGAGTAGCGCAGGGGAGTCGGCGCAGCCGATCGCGTAACCCGGGGTCGCCTTTTCTTTGGCTCCTTTCTTTTGGCGAGGCAAAAGAAAGGATGCCCGCGCGTCAGGCGCGGAACCAAGCGGTTCAGGCGAAGATCAACGCATCCGTCTCCAAAGCAGCACGAGATAGCGTGGTCGCGGACTGACGCGCCGTGTTTCGCCTGCAGGCGAGGTACTTCTTCTTGTCTTGCCAAGAAGAAGTACCCAAGAA
>NZ_JCANUT010000004.1:90963-150052 GCF_059569095.1 Propionivibrio pelophilus DSM 12018
TGTCGCGCCAGCAGCCCTTTCCATCCATGCTGATCTGGATTTTGTGCTGCTCAAGCACGCTGATGAAAGCCGTGCTGGTAAATTGACTGCCCTGATCGGTGTTCATGATTTCCGGCGCACCGTACTTCAGAATGGCTTCCTCCAGCGCCTCGACACACGGATCAGCCGTCAACGTGTTGGACAGCCGCCAGGCCAGCACACGGCGTGTCGCCCAATCCAGAACGGCCGTCAGATAGACGAATCCGAGTTGCATCGGGATGTACGTCGTATCCATGGCCCAGACCTGATTCGGGCGATCGATGGTGAGGTGACGCAGGAGGTACGGGTAGATCCGGTGCGCCTGGTTCCGCCGGCTGGTGTTGGCCTTGCGGTAGAGCGCTTCAATGCCCATTTTCTTCATCAGCGTGCCGATGTGTTTGCGGCCGACCACGATCTTTTCCAGCCTGAGCATGTCTCGCAGCATGCGAGAACCAGCAAACGGATGTTCCAGATGTAATTCGTCGATTCGACGCATCAGCAGAACGTCGCTTTCCGACATCGGCTGCGACCGGTAATACGCCGTCGAACGGGAGAGGTCGAGCAGTTGTACCTGCCGCACAACCGGCAGATCATGCGCCTTGTCAATCATCGTTTTGCGCTCGCATCGCCCATGCGACCGAGCGCGCCGGCTAAAAAATCGATCTCCAGCGCCTGCTGGCCTATCTTTGCGTGAAGGTCTTTCAGGTCCGGACCCACCACTTGTTTCTCAGCGGCCGTTGTGAATACGCCAACTGCATTCTCCAGCAACTGCTGCTTCCATTGCGTAATCTGGTTCGGATGAACGTCAAATTTTTCCGCCAATGTGGCAAGGGTCTCATCGCCTTTGAGGGCGGCTATCGCCACTTTCGCCTTGAACGCGGCTGTGTGATTACGGCGGGGTCTTCTCATTGCTCTCTGCTCCTGTTGGTCGGCGACTTCCGTCGCTTATTGAAGCAGAAATATCACTTATCCGACTGCCCGAATTTCCGGGGCTACCTCTGAAGGCACCGAGCCGAGCTACCGTCGCTCGCGTCACGACACCAAGATTGCGCCGTATGCCGCGCAACTCATCAAAGCCCTGGAGACAGACGCGCACCGTCCGAAACGGGATCGGCGTACCGCGCTGAAACTGTTCCGAGAAATCCAGGCGGCAGGCTTTACAGGGGATTACAGCCGCGTCACCGAATTTGTCCGGCGTTGGCGAATCGAAGGCGGAACTGCGGCGGTCAACGCCTATGTCCCGCTCAAGTTCGAGCTGGGTGAAGCCTTCCAGTTCGACTGGAGCGAAGAGCATCTCCTGATCGGCGGCGTCTGGCGCAAGATCCTGGCGTCTCACCTCAAACTCTGCGCCAGTCGAGCCTTCGTTGTATCGGCCTATCCCACGCAAAGCCACGAAATGCTGTTTGATGCCCACACCCGAGCCTTTACGGCCTTGGGTGGCATTCCCCGGCGCGGCATCTACGACAACATGAAGACCGCCGTCGATAAGGTCAATAAAGGCAAGAGTCGTATCGTCAACTCGCGCTTCTCAGCGATGGCTTCGCACTACCTGTTCGATCCGGACTTCTGCAATGTCGCCTCCGGCTGGGAGAAAGGCGTGGTCGAGAAGAACGTTCAGGACAGCCGGCGACGGGTCTGGCAAGACGCCAGCAAGGAACGCTTTGGCTCGTTCGCCGAACTCAATGTGTGGCTGCTGGAACGCTGTCGGGCGCTATGGCAGGAATTGCGGCATACCGAGTACGAGGAACTCTCCATCGCCGAGATGCTGGAGCACGAGCAACCCAGCCTGATGCCGATGATCACACCCTTTGATGGCTACGTTGAAACGATGGGCAAGGTCTCCAGTACGTGCCTGGTGATTCTCGATCGCAACCGATACTCGGCACCCTGTGAGTTAGTCGGCCAGATCGTCAGCATCCGCGTCTATCCAGAACAGATCGACCTTGTAGCTCACGACACGCGGGTCGCCAGCCATTTGCGCAGCTTTGCACGTAAAGAGACCCTCTACGACTGGCAGCACTACATCCCACTCATTCAGCGAAAGCCGGGCGCCTTGAGAAACGGCGCGCCCTTTGCTGATATGCCGGTGCCGCTACAGCATCTGCGTACGCTCCTGCTTCGCCGCGAAGGGGGTGATCGGGTGATGGCCAAGGTGCTGGCCGAAGTGCCGAAAGCCGGTTTGGAGAACGTACTGGTGGCGGTCGAACTGGTGCTCGAATCCGGCGTACCCAGCGCAGAGCACATCGAGAACATGCTCAATCGACTAAAGGCGCCGCCGATGCCCGAGACCATCGACTCGCCCTTGCAGATTAGCGAGGAACCGATTGCCGATACCGGTCGGTATGACCGTCTGCGTGACGAGGTGACCGATCATGCGTGACCTCATTGCTGAATTCAAGGAACTGCGTTTGCCGGGAATGGCGTCCGCCTGGGCGGAGTTGGCGACTAATGGGGGATCAAGCCGATTGGAAGCTTCGCGCTGGCTAATCGAGCATCTGCTGCAATCGGAGCACACCGACCGCGCGATGCGTTCGATCGGCTATCAGATGCACGTCGCCAAATTCCCGGTGCATCGTGATCTGGCGGGTTTCGACTTCGAGCAATCCAAGGTGGATCGGAACCTGATCCTGCAACTGGCCGACCTGTCCTTCACCGAGTCGGCACAGAACGTGGTGCTGATCGGTGGCACAGGGACGGGCAAAACGCATCTGGCTACGGCACTGGGCGTGTCGGGAATCAGCCAATGGTGCAGACGGGTGCGCTTCTTCTCAACAGTGGATCTGGTCAATGCACTTGAGCAGGAGAAAGCGGCCGGCAAGGCCGGCAGAATCGCCTTGGCGCTGATGCGCATGGATCTGGTTATCCTTGATGAACTGGGCTACTTGCCCTTCAGTCAGGCCGGCGGGGCTTTGCTCTTCCATCTGCTATCGAAGCTCTATGAGCATACGAGCGTGATGATTACGACGAATCTGACCTTTGCTGAATGGCCGAGCGTATTTGGCGATGCCAAGATGACGACGGCGCTTCTGGATCGGCTGACGCATCACTGCCATATCGTCGAGACGGGCAATGAGTCGTTCCGCTTCCGGCACAGTACGTCGGTAGCAAAAGCCAAGATCAAGGCGCGGGAACAGAGCAAACGGGGCAAGCCGGAAGAGGAGGTTGAACCGTTCTGACGGCGCCGCGCTGGGAATTCTGTTACGGGCTACGCCCTCCACGGCATTCCCAGCGCACCTCCGAGGTCAATCACCGTTCTTCGTTCACTAACGGAAAAACAGCTCAGACCAGACCGGTCTGCGCTACACTTATCCACAGCCAAGCCAATGACAGGCGGCTATCGCCCCTGGTCAAAATTCAACGCGCACAGCTGGTCACTTTTAAACGCGCGCCGACACGAAAGCGCTTGGCGGTGAAAATACGGAAGCTAACACTGTCGCTTGTTGCCATTCCATCAATCAAGCTTTCGGGAATGCCACGCCAAAGGAAAAGCTAACGGCGATCATCAACGCTGGTGGAAGGTTGGAGTGCCCGTCTTCTCCCGTGAAGAAAGCAGTGCCTGTATCGGTTGCCCCCGATCCTGTTAAGCAGCCCGTCGCGAAGAAACCTACGGCTCCCTCGTCACCGGCAAAACAGCAGCCTGCTACGAATCAAAAGCCTCCCCCCGAGATAAAACCTTCCGAATTCCGCAAGCCTCTTCAAGAAGCATTCGTAAAAGCCGCTGCTATGAATGGCGGTGACAAGGCGTTACTGACTGCCATCAGTCTGGAAGTTCGGAAGGTTGTGAGTGGATTCGCCGTCAAAAAGTACGGCGAAAAAACATTCGCCAATCTCGTGAAGAAGCTCGGCTATCGGATCGATAATAATTGGTGCTTTCCTCCAAAATGACCCTGTGCTGGTGGATGTCGCTTTCCTGACCTCTGAGATGATGACAATGAACCGAGAAAGTGTTCTAGAAAAGCTTCTGAAGATGTTTCCATCGGTAACTGAGAGAGGACTCAGTGAAATCCTATCCGTAGGGATGCCTTATGAGAATGCCCAATTGCTGTCAGTTCATCAAGATGAAAATGGGAGGTCTATTTCAGTTTTTACTGTACATCTGATAGAAACTTCCGTTGAAGAGGATGCAAAACGATATCTAGTTAGGGTCTGCTGCCCCGCTGGAATACTAGAACAACTTTTTCCTATTGTGCCGTTCGAACAACGCGACATCTTACTAGCATGTCTTCTACGTCAAGCGACAGATGCCGAGTTTGAATCAGTTATCCGTCCGTTCGGTGATTTATGGCTTGATCCGGATAGGCTGCAAAAATTTACTTTGGACTGACCCTATATGATCTGGTTACAGCATCCGTTTTGGCTATCTCCAATTGCTTTTTGAGGATGCTGACTGTTTTCGTGAGGAAGTTCCTAGCCAGGAGTTTTCAGCAATCTGTCATAGAAGCCAGCCCAGTTTTTCCCCTCATCGCCTAACCCCCTGTTTTTAGTGGCGACTTCGAGGTACGCCATAAACCCATACAGGTTGTGGCCGAGGTTTTGCAGGGTGAATAAAGAAGAGGACGCCGATTGGCGTCCTCGAAGTGGCTCCAGCTTTGTCAGTTTATTGACCCGCACAATGCTGGCAAACAGTCTTGAAATTGTGCGAAGACTGTCAGCCTTTTCAGTTATTGATGGCAACAATTATCACCTTGCATAGAAGCACTCACAGTATCTGGCATAATTTATGTGCAATTCGATTTTAGATTCCCATTCCGAATGGCATTTTTAGTCTCACGTTTATATGCCAGACTTCCTCTTGCAGTTGCAGTTGTCTGCATTAATTTGATCAAGAGAGCATCAATGAGGCTTACTCACATAACAATTAGGAACTTCCGCTCCATTAAGAAATGTGACTTAAAAATTGGTAATGTTCTAGCTTTAGTTGGGGAAAACAACTCAGGCAAATCAGCTATCCTCAGAGCATTAAACGCTTTTTTTAATTATCGGGAAGAGGAGCAGGATTTTCTTAACGGGAAACATCTTCACACGCAAAAAGCCAAGCCAATTATCAAGCTGACTTTTGCTGGTGATATAAAAGATTTTTCCACTGATACCAATCACGATTCTTTAACGGTTGAAACTATTTACTATCACGGGAAACGTTCTGTAAAAATAAAAACTGACGGGAAATTAAAATCATCAAGTGAAGCTATCATCGATAGAATTAAAGAGAAGATAGACTACTACTTCATTCCGCCAATTAGGAATCACAAGAATCTAGAATGGGCAGAGTCAACAGCTTTCAAACGACTTGCAG
Organism: Propionivibrio pelophilus DSM 12018; assembly: GCF_059569095.1. NCBI lineage: Bacteria > Pseudomonadati > Pseudomonadota > Betaproteobacteria > Rhodocyclales > Rhodocyclaceae > Propionivibrio > Propionivibrio pelophilus. The sequence continues at coordinate 96,275 of NZ_JCANUT010000004.1, forward strand.
AGGATTATCTGCTTAAAGCTACTGAAAAGCGTGACAACTACACCCCAAAATTTAAAGCTGCGACCGAATTTTTAGAAAATAACGGACTTGATAAGCTGGCTCGTTACATCAGAGAAAAATACAACATAAATTCAAAGTTTGATTTTAAATTGGCGTTTCCTGATGAAATCAGTTTTATCGGATTTATTGGTGGTTTAAGGTTTCTTGTGAATGAAAAAAATTCTATTCATGAGATGTCTGAGTGTGGAGCTGGTGTTCAAAGCTTAACAATTATCGCTTTACATAGAGCATTAGCTGCTATCAATAACAGAAGCATTATCCTTGGTCTGGAGGAGCCTGAAACGAACCTTCACCCACAAGCACAACGGGAAGTGATCAGGTCACTGATCAGAAATATACAAGATGCTGACGACAGCATTGCTCAAGTAGTCTTTACAACCCACTCTACAATTATGATCGATAGCGTAGATCATACAGAAGTCGCATTGTTCCAGAAGGTTGAAGATGCGATCAGAGGTATTAAGACAGAAGTCACTCAACTTCCATCGGATTTTTACGAGAAATATGCACTTGAAGAGCACAAGTACTATCAGTTCCATCACTACCGGAACAGTGACTTTTTTTACTCAAAACTTGTTGTAATTGTTGAGAGTAAAAATGATGCTCAAGCTATTCAAGAAATAATGAAAAAAGATGGTATCGAACTAGATGATTTGGGTGTGAGTATAGTCAATCTTGAAAGTATTAATAATCTCAAGTATGTATTCTCGTTAGTTAGGGAAATCGGGTTGCCTTATCTACTTGTGGTTGATAAAGACTTCTTTGTCCCTTATGAAAATGACGAGTTAGATGCTAGCAGGGATAGCAAGGGTTTCCCAAAGTATAGAAAAGAATACGTCAGCGAAAGAGTAGATTTGTTCGCGACAATTATTTCTGTAAAAAAAGATCGAGATGATCTCCTTGGTGCGTTGATTAATAACCATACTGAAGCGCTGAAAATTCTTTCTTCGTATCACACTGTATGTATGAAGTGGGGGCTTGAGGTTGATCTGATCGGAAGTTCAAGAGGGCGAGAGTTGTTCTACACAGAATGTAAAATCCCCCAAAACAAGCGGAATGCCTATGAGCTACTTGTTAACAACAAAAAATCAATCAAAGGTATTGATAAAATCGCCCCTGTTATTCGAGCACTACCTAAGAATAATTATCCTCGCAGCTTTTCTAAGATTCGAGAGCTTCTTACCAAAAAATTAGCAGCTCTGGCGTAATAGGTGAGCCGAATCACAATTCGTGTTTCATGATTTTTTCAGTGACTGTAACTATTCAACGACAAAATATCCCATCTGTAGCTTAGCGATCACATAGATGCCTTGAAATCACTTGGTTATATTTATTTACGTCTGAACAAAATAGGCATAAATACCGGTAACACCAAACCGGAGCCAACATCATGACCCTTTCTGAAATTGTCGATATCTCAGTACAGCAGCGTAATGTGCAACGCCTCAAGCAGAACGCAAAACGACAAGCTGAACAAGCCAAGGCTGCTCAGGCCAGGTTGAAAATCCAGAAGGCCCAGCAACAATTGGCGCAGGCGAATCAACCAACCGATTCCCCTACGCCTTAGCCGATGTCAAAGTGGCTTGATCCCATGAACTGAGCAGGTTTTACCGTACTGCGCTTCGATCATGGCTCTGGCTTGCCCCAAGATTCCGGGCATCAACTGTGGTTTTCAGGCTGGATGTCAGGCTACTGCCGATGGTGGCCTTACCCGGCTCGAACACCCGATAAACGGAAAATGTGACTTGGAATTGCGACATGGTGATTCTCCCTGATGTTGACTAGATGCTGCGCTGGTTTAACCTGTTGATCACGTCACGGGCTTTGGATGTCACTTGCCGTTGCTCAAGGTGCGCGTAACGCATGGTGGTCTTGATGTCGCTGTGCCCTAAAATTTCCCGAACTTCGTATACGTTCATGCCGTTCTGGATCAAACGCGAGGCGTGGGTGTGGCGCAGCGTATGCACTCGGCAATTCTGTAATCCAGCCCGTAAAATCGCTTTGCGAATTGATTGCGTGCAGTAGCCCCGTGACCCGCCATCGCGGTTATTGAAAACATACGGACTGTTTTTCGCGGTCACTCTGCGCGACAGAACCGCAAAAACTCGATCCGTCATATACAGCACGGTTTCGTTTTGCACCTTCGAGCGCCAGAGATTGATTGTTCGCTCGGCAAGATCAATGCGCCGCCATTCGATATTGGCAATCTCGCTGTACCGTGCGCCGGTATCGAGCAACAGAATGACCAAGTCGAATGCGTCCTGCATCATTCGCTTCAATTCGTCGCTGCGGTCTGTCATGGGCTTCAGGCCGGAACCTTCACGATCAGGCGCGAGTTCCCTGAGCAATTGCTGTTCCTCGGCCTCGGAGAGATAACGCAATGAAGGCTTCGGAATCTTCACTACGGGAAATTCAAGCGGGCTGGTTTGATAGCCCAGCTTCTGCGCAAATTTCCATGTGCCTTTGATCAGCAACAGGCCGTACTTGATGATTTCAGCACCGACACCTTCAGCAATGCGGCTTTGCTTGAAGCGTTCAAGGTCATGCGATGTCAGTTCGTCGATCTGCTTTTTCATCGGCAGCAGGCGGCACAGCACCGTTTCATGCGCAACGAGATTGGCGTAACTGGCAATGCCTTTCTTTGATACTTTGTACTGTGTGAATGCTTCAGCCAACGTGATGCGCTGTTTGCGGCCTTGATATTGCTGGGAGTGCAGTTTGGCCTTCCACTCAATTTCCATCTGCTCGGCAATTTTCTTGACGGTAGTTCTGGCCGAACGGATGTAGATTTGCCCATCGAACTGGAAGTGCATGTACCAGTTCTTGCTGTTTCCTCGTTTGACGATGCTCATGGTGTTTGTCCGTTGCCGTTGTTCGATATGGAGACCATCGATTACTTTCCGGCCAAGGACAACGGCTATTCCACTGTGGATTCCAAATATTTCACTGGATATCGGACGAGTGCTACTTGCAGTGGATATCGGACGGGCACTACTTGCAGTGATATCGACGGGATATGGCTTTTAGATTCTCCGAAACGCTCTCAGAAAATTTGTCGGGTGTTTGCTGAACCGCACATGTTCTGGTGATTTCAGCGGCTTTCGATCTTCAGCGAAAGCTGGCGTTATGTACCCCCACTCGCCGGGAACTGAGAAATAGACGACATAATCAATCTTCGCTCCATGCCATTTGTTTTCGACAACGACTTCATCGTCTGCCGTATTCAGGCTCTTAACCTGTATGCGGTAGTAGCGATCATCATCGGCGATAACGAGATCAGTTTTCTTTCCATGATCGATGGCGGGGATCAAGACCTCCCAGCCATCACCCAGCAGCCAAGCGGCCAATAGGTTTTCGAAAGACAACTGTTTGTGAGCGGCGAGGGTGGTAGGTTTGATTTCGGCATTGCGTACAGGCATGACATTATCCTATTTGGTTAATGCCGTACGACAGCCGATTGCGGTGGCCCCCTGTATACGGTCCGAGGTGGTCAAAAAACCATCCTCCCGATAAACATCACCCACTGCGAAAACGTCAGTAAAAGAATAGTTAAGGCTGCCAGCCTCGCGGTTCGGGGGTGGCCCCCACATCCCACGTTAAAACTACCTTAGCCCATAGCGGACCGTGATGTATTGATGCCCAAGCTGAGCTGGGCGCGAATGCATGTTTGAAAACATGATCGTTGAGTTGATTATATCGATTTTTCTCTGACCATCAACCCCATTCGCGCCTCTCGTTGATAGACGCCTATCACTCAGTCTGGGGCTTTGGCTGCTTTCTTTGACTTGCGGCGGCAGTTATACCAGTACGTGACTGCGCCTTTCTCGGTGAGCGTTGCGCCTTGAACGAAGGCGGCGATGACCACTTCCTTGTCCTCGGCCTTCAGTGCCTCGAAAATGACCATTGCGGCATCGGCCTTGGATTTACCCTCTTTGATAATGGCTTTTCCTTTGGCGATGGCCTCCTTGATCGGCGGCTTGTTGAGATCGATCTTCTTCGGTTCGACGGTTGCTGCCGGAACGGTTGCCGTGGTGGGTTCAGGTGCGGTGGTGGTTTTACTCATGATATTTCCTCCAGATTTGCTGAGTGAGTTTGTCGATGACGGATTGCGGAGCGGTCTCGAATCCGGCGATGTCATCCAGCAAGCCGAGTAGGGCGTCGGTGAAGTCCTCGAACTCCAATCCTTCATCGAATTCCTCGATGATGATTTCTACCAGTTGTTGCTTCTGATCGGCTGTTAGCGTGTGCATCGTTGGTGCCTTTCTCTTGACCGCAGAGGCACCATCCAACCGATCCGCTTACTGGGCAACGGCCAATCTGGAAAATATTTCGACTATTTTTATCAGGAAGGTAAATGCTACAAATTAATGCCTGAACGAAAATGAGCAGCTTCTAGCAATCATTGGTCGAAACATCAGGGGAGAGATATAGGTCTCAAAATTTAGCTCAATTAGCACAAGATGGTAGGCTGCGGAATCTCACCTTACTTGACCATCGATTTGTACTTGAACTGATCAAGCATTCTCATCGTACTTGACCAGCGATATCAGCTTCTAGACCAGAACGATGTCATGTTGGAAGATTCGGCGTACTATCGGCCAGAAGCGGAAGTAGCCAACACGCTCTAAAAGCTGCCGTTCAACTTGCCTGATTGAACTGGTCCGGAAGTCTTTAATGGCATCCAGAAATGAAAGAACGCAGTTTATCTCCCGTCGTTTTCCTCTTCGGTGGCTGTGCAACGATCTCGAGCGTATTTGCAATCTCTGCCGTCACCGCCGGGCAGGACGGCAAAGCCCCCATCAGTTGGCGACCTACGGCACGGCTGTTGGGAGGCCAAATATCCATGCACCTTCTTGGCACGCAGCGCTAAACGATTCAATTTTGGAGGTTGCTGCATGAAACGCATCGCGAGATTACTACTGGTTCTTGCCATCCCGTTGTCTGTCGCATCGATTTGCAGTGCAGAGATAGTCGACACAGGGATCGTTATCGATTCCCGGGCGACTCTCAAACCGCTCTATTGGTGGGACGACGACAATCTGCTGGTTTCCGGCGTTCGAGCGGATTGGAAAGCCGGCGACCCCAAAGGCTGGCGCCTTCTGCACTACAAGCTTTCCGACAGAAGCGTGATCGACATGGGTTCGTTTGGCGGCGCATTCTGCGTTGCCAACGGATTCATCCGCTATTGGCGACCCACGCCGGAAACCGAAGAACGAATGCTGACGGATCAGAAGCGTATTCGCTTGGCCGGTTCGTTGGAGCACCTTGTTGAAGAGCATCGCCCCTTACCTCCCCCGGGCCCTAGACCGCCGTCCTATAACGAGCTGAGTAACTGCAAGTTCCCGGATGAACTCACTGTTCCCGAGTGGCTCGAAGCGGCGCAAAAGTCCGGGCGTATTTTCAGACCCTTGAAGCCGGAGCATGGGAGGGTGGAGTTTGTCGGGGGCAAAGAGAGTTCACATGGTTTGCCGAAATACCCCATTGCAATTCATCGCCCTGAAGGTCAGAGCAGCCCCATTCCGATCGACACGAGGGCTTTTCAGCCTTGGATTGATCAGGGCGAAACGATCCGTCTAGTCCGCCATGAAGCCTTCAAGAATGCTTATTTGCTTGCAATTGCCGATGGCGGCGCAGGGCAGACGAACGGGGGGTACTGGTGGCTGTATCCGGACGGCCGGGTCGAACAAATCCTGCTCTATACCAGAGAAAAAACAACTGTCCAGGGCGGAAGTTACCTGCATGGGATTCCTGCGAAGGGCGCATTTCTTCGCATAAGTGTCGACAACTATCCGGTAGACAAATCGGGCCTGTACCTTCGCCGGGCGGATGGCAGCTTCAAGAAGCTTATTAGTGGCTGGGCTAGTAGTGTGAGTTTTTCAGTTTCTCCCGATGGCTGCAAGGTGGCCATTGGAATCGACACACGCTGGTCCCGTGACAAGGGGCCGAACCAATACCCACTTCATCTGATTGACGTTTGCGAAAGGAATTCAAAATAATCGCACCTCGCAAACAATTGGGGGCCACGATTGTTTTCTTTGTAACGATGAGTTCCTGGCAAATCGAGCAAAATACCATGCTCCAACATTTAAGCTATCGTGCGCTGAACGTCCGCTTTTCAAAACCCTGACCGTCTCCTTTGGGTCGATTTGAGGCGGTCAGGGAAATGCGGACTATTGGTCAGGTCTCGCAAGAACTGGTGGTCAGGGCGGTGCGATTCCGAATAGGCAACAAAGGCCATAAGTCGAATGCATATCAAGCGAAGTTATTTGTTATTCATGAATGGCTTAAAACCCAGGTTGTATATAAGAAAATAGTCTACAAAAAATAGGCACATACCCTAACTCGACTCATAAATAGAAGTAGAGAAACAAACTCAACAAATAGAAACGCCAACCGATATACCCTTCTATCGGAACGAGAGTCGAACACTCCCAGCATCACGGACCCTACGACTTAAAACATGAGCTAACTTGGGAGCAGTCTACTTTTTTAATAACTGTCATCAGTTACGAGTTGGGCTAAACCTCCGGTCACGCTCTGGGTTACTTCAAACCCTAAAGTGGGGGGCCATGGATTTGTATTTGATTGGCACACCTGATTTGTACACCCGATGGCATTTAAAAAAACAACAAGGATGAACTTCAATGGAATGAGCGCAGCGAATGAACAGTGAAGTGAAATCCTTCCGACCGAAGGGAGGCATCAGTGGTTACAACATGCGGTTTGATGGAACTGCGTCTTTCCACCCGATGGCAATTTCAGATCAAACCCGATGACGGAACCGATACACCCTACGGACTTCGTCCTTCGGGTGAAAAACAGGGATTGGCCACTTCGTGGTCGGCCTTCGGCCTCCCCAACCCCTGTTTTTGTGATTGATTCAAAACCAAAACCACATTGGCAGGAAATCGGTTTTACATCGAATCAGGTAACCAAATTGAAAGACATCGGGCATGGATCGAAGAGCAATCTGGTTCTGGTTGATGACCAGTAAAACCCCATAGCAAAAAGCAGATGTCGAGATCAAACAAGCCATCGGGTGGATAAATCAGATGTATCCAATGGCAAGTAATATCGGTTTTTCTATGGGGATGGCATTGCTCCTGTGATTGGTTCCGCTTCGCTACACCAATCCCAAGCAACAACATCAGCCCATAGAAAAACCTATCGGGTGGTGTAGTCAGTACGGTAATGGTGAAGAACCAATCTCATTGACCATTTCACCCCATCATTGAGCAACCATGAACCCGACAGCAAGGGTTCCGTTTTTCAGATCTCCATAAATACTAACAATATTGGAGGGCTGGTAAATGAAAACAGAAACGGAAATTAAAGAACAGCGTAGTGAGATCAATAGAAGATGGCGTGCTGAGAACAAGGAAAAGGTTCGAGAGCACTCAAAGAAATACAGGGACAAAAACCCTGAGTACCAAAAAACATATCAGCAGCAATGGCGATCTAGCAAACCGGACTACCAAAAACAATGGCGTGACCAAAATCCTGATAAGTCAAACGCATCAAGAAGATTCCGATATGGTGCTTTAAAAAATTCTATCCCAACATGGTTTGAAGATGAACTTGTTGCACAGATATACAAGAAACGTGATGAACTAAATGACTTATATGATTTACGCCTAGAAGTTGATCATATCATCCCTATAAACCCAAGAGACAAGTCCGTTTGTGGGCTTCATTGCTGGGCAAATTTACAGTTATTGGACAAGTCAATCAATTCAACAAAAAATGACAACTACCAACGTGACTGGTGAGTTGCCGTTTTCACCCTAATGTTTCGATTTATGAAAATTGTCGAATTAGTGTAAAAAATCGGCAGCAAGTAAAAAGCCCAAGACCGCTGTGTTTCGGTTCTTGGGCCAATCAAACCACACTGACTTACCGTGGGTTCCTACATCAATACACTCGCCACCGTTAATTAATCGCTTAGACGACGATTACGACACGGTTACGGCGGTGTTTTTACGCTTTCGGAGTACGGGGTTTGCGTGGCGTAACCGTGGAGGCAATCAGTTTCAAAACGTCTTTGGCCAGAATGCCGGTATCAGCAGCCACTTTTTCAATGTCAGCAATGATGCTTTTGATTGCTTTGTGATCAGCCGAGAGAGCAGACTTGGCCTTGATGCGGGCTTCTATTTCAGCCTGCTTTTTCTTCAAGTCTTCCAATTGTTGTTCTAGGCTCCGACGAACGCCTTGACCTTTGGGCATATTGATCTCCTTTATTGATTAGTGGCTAAATTGTACAACACTGCGTATTGAACGTCGTACCGGAAATAAAAAAGGAGGCCGCAGCCTCCTTGGTTGATTTTCATATTACGCTCTATTTGTGTTTCGATATGATCAATTGCGTGTAGGTTCGAGCACCGGCCACCGTCAAACGGCACTTGTATTGAAACATCTGGACGTATTCTTTGCGGGATAGGCCGGGTTTGGCGTTGAAGAGGGCGAGGCAGGATTCCATTTTTGTCAGGCCTTCACGGCAAAATCTTGAAGGGGTTATGACGTACCTCAATATCCACGCAAGAATCACGGGGTTAGGCAACTGATTCTGAAATTGGGGTCGTTTTCATGCCAGTTCGCAAGAAAGTACCCGTTAGTTTGGGGGCCAGATGGATCATTTATCGCTTCGATCACCACCCTCAAAAACACTACGGGTTACATTGTTGAGTATTACTTGTCTGATGCCATCAAGTTCAACTACTTCGCACCAATAGCAGGTTTCCGGACAACTTGCTTGTTACACCCATCCCCATAATAAAACTATCCATCAAAACAAAATCTTGGGCAACGGGTTTGGGGAACAGGCAACTGTTGACCTTTATGGGTATCCAGGTATCAAAATTCAAAGCATGTGCCGTGTTGTCAGTTTGGTATTAATGAAGGATCATAGCCATACTGGAGAATCTGTCTCGACTCAGATGCTCGGTTGAGTTAAACGACGATTGATCAAGTCTGTCTCGTTGCCGGTGATCGATCTCTCCGTGAAAGTTACGTTTTTATTTAACTTTCCGGAGATACAAATGCCTCAACTTTTTTCGTTGGGCCAAGTCGTCGTAACAAGAAATTGTCTCGATTATGCCCAAGAGCAGGGTATCAATCTGACTGAATTGGTCAATAGACACGTTAGCGGCGATGATGGTGATTTGTGTAAGGCAGACCAACAACTGAATGACCTTGCGATTAAAACGGATGGCCGGGTTTTTTCATCCTATACGATTAATAAAACGAAGTTCTACGTAATTACTGAATGGGATCGTAGCTATACAACGGTGATGCTGGCCGAAGATTACTAGCGATTTCTCACTCATAAATATCTCTGGAAACCATGGAGATTGACAGTGAGTGATACCTACAAATATCTGCCCAAGGCACAGAAGGAAGCAATCGATCAGTTTGACGTTGAAACCTTCAATTTCCTTCTTGAACACAAAGCGTATGGAGAGATCGCCGCTATCTACGATCTGATTGCCCAGATACATTCAGAAGGCGCACCACTCAACGAATACCACCGTGACGTATTGGTCTATCCGTTCAAGTTGTGGGGTCGTCGTGCTGGCCAAGTTATGTTCGAGTTCAGGAAGGAATTCTGGAACTCAAAATGAAAAAGCCCCGGAACTAAGCCGGGGCATTTTTTTGTCTTTCATTTTAGTTACTTCATCTCATCTACTTTGTCGTACATCAGTTTTTGAAACGTACTGAACTTCATCTTCCGAAGATCATACTCCTTACGAATTATCTTGAATGCTGCTGCGTGCTTATCGATGATAGGTTGAAGGTGTTTGACAAGTTCGTCCTCACTCATACATTTATTTTTCATTTTGATTCCTTCTTTTTAAACTTCCATTCAAGTCCGGACTCCTTTACCTTATCAGGAATCAACTTCTGGTACTCTTCAAATTTCAAACTGGCTATACCAATACCGCCAATCTCCTTGAATAGTTCTTCACGGGCGGCATTGTGTAACATTCCTTCTGGCGTCTTATCCCACAACTGCCGTTCAAATTCTGCCCGTGACATTCCCATTGCTTCCTCTTCCGCTGACTTCTCTTCTTCTTCAGTGGGAGGACGATCATATGGGATGCATTCCTCAACCTCCCACACTTCGAAGACATTTTTTGATGTTGCGTCTTCAATGTCGTAGATGTTCTCTCGAGCGTGGTCAAGAGCATCTGCTTCATCAACTGCCTCTACCTTTAAGATAAAGGTAACAGTTCTCTTTACAATGTATTCACTCATTTCGGTTCTCCTTTCAATCGTGCCAAATTTTCTTTAGCTTTTGCGAAATCTACTTCGTACTTTGCTATCAGTAGTTTTGACATCTCGATTTGTTGTCGAAGAGTTGGAAGGTCTTCAACTTCAATCTCATCTCCATTTGGATTACGGAGAGTGACATCATTAGGGGATTTGAAATCGGTTTCAATACACTGATCAAACTCGAGTACCTCACCATCGTTCATCGTCAAGTAAAGAGTACCCCGCATAACGTTGTACGATTCAATGTCTTCGAGGGCATACTCCTCATTTTCGTCAAGGAGTTCTTCAATATCGAACTCGATCCACGAACTATAAGATGCTGTTATTGTGTATGTCATTTCAGTTCACCTCTCTCAGTTCATTTACTAATGCCTGATGTTTCAATGTCTTTGCTTCACTCAAGATAAGTCGGAACGCCTTCATCATGTCGGCCTCATTCATATCAACTACACGTTTGCGGAATGCTTCGTTCGTTGATACAACTTCGGTCAAGTCAATCGTTACGTCTTTCATTTCCATTCTCCCTTAACTTCGATTTGTTCAAGATGTTTCATAAGTTGATTGACGTACACTTTTAGATCCCGGACGCGGTTTCTACTGATTTGTGCAAATGTTTCTACTTCGACACTACTCAAACCTACTTCTCCCCTCGCTTTCTTAAAATTTTCAACGGTTGTGCTTACGACCTTGATAATTTGTAACTGACACTCAAGCCCTTCAATACAACCATCGAAAGTCGTTGATTTGTTGTCTTCAAAGTAGTCACAATCTTGTTGATCAAAAGGACGGAGACGGCTCGGTTGTTTCTTTACTATTTTCATTTCACTTCTCCTTGGTGATATGCTTTCGAACGTTTTCCAATACTTTTTCAACCTCTACATCCTTCGGGCTGAATTCGTTTTCTGCGTCCATCAAGGTGTTCCACAGTTCAGTGAACTGTGATTCAAGACGGCGCTTCAATTTATTTTCAGTAAGGGCGGTGTTGTCTAAATAACCACGGACAAGTTCAAGCATAAAAATAGAGTCTTCGATTTGTTCCCGGATAAGATTCACGTTCATTTGTATTACCTCACTATGTTGTTTCCGGTTAGCGGTATTGCTGAACCAGTGAACACAGTTTACTTTTCCGCTGAACGCATTAACATTGGCTATCTATTACACAGAATTAGGGTGTTAATGTGCGACAGGGCGCGGGATTGATCAGCTTTCCCTACACCCCACCAACCAATACAGAGGACGTGAAGGACTCTGTGTATTACTGGTGGTGGATGTATCTGAAACGGAACAAGGAGTACGGGCCAGCCAGTGACCTGTACTCAGATTTCGGGGATGTCAGCGGGGATGACTTCTGGGCGTGGTGGCGTAGCGAAGCGCCAGCTGATGACGGGCGACGACCAGCACGCAATGGGGTCGAGAAGAGGCGCGGGGTCTATCTGTTTGCGGATCCTGAGAAGAAGTATCCATTCGTCAGGATCAGAGGACCACTTCCAGAAGAGGCATACACCGACGATTCGGTTTTATTGCTTCAGGTGCCTCTCGACGAACCAGACTCAGAACTGTTCAAGCGATTCGTTGCGTATGTGGATACCTTCAAGGAACGGTATCAGGCCAATAGGGGCGACGAGCGAGAGGATCGGAGAGGGATTCGGGCTGCTCGATCCAGTCAGGCCAGGTATCCAGTCGTGGGCCAACCCAATGTGGCGGCGCTGGAGAAAACACTCAAAGTCTACGACTATCGACTAGCCAATCCAGACCTGACATTATGGGAAGTGTGGCTAGCCCTGAACCCATATTTGGCAAATGAATTAGCCCCGAAACCACGAGACGAATTCAAAAAACGAAGTATCCCGAACATCAAGATGTCATGGGCGGCTGGGGTCAGTCGTTACATCAAGAAAGCAGAAGCGATGATCAAGAATGCTGGTCGTGGTCGCTTCCCAGATTTGTCGAAATGACGGTAGCCGATAGAGCCGGAGTGTTCAAATAGCTTCCATTGCTTTTTTCAAGCCCAACTCGTTGGAAAGGTAATCGACAATTTCCAGTTTGTCGACTTCGAAATTTCTCGCATTTTTCTTCTTGTTGAAGAGATCTAAATCGCGACTAGCCATGGCGAGATCTAGTGCATTCATACCATCTGAATTGACAGCATGAATATCTGCACCGTGTGTAACCAATGCTTTGACGAACTCAATTTCTCGCTTCCATGAGGCAATCAACAATGGCGTCCATCCGAGGTGATCTCTGGCGTTTGGATTTGCACCAACTTCGAGTAACCATTTAATTTCTGCGTTGCTTGCCCCGTAGCCAGAGCATAATTTCATTAATGCAGTCCACTCGTCGGGTAAATTCGAGAAAAGATTTGGGCCGAGTCCATCAACGCTAGCTCCGGCAGATAGCAGTGCTTTCATTGCTTCAATTGAGGCTCCAGCTGCATACATTGACGAACCATATCGAGGATGGGATACATCAACCTTTGCACCGGCTGAAATCAAGCGAAGAGCCGCTTCTTCTTTACCATATTCAACCAACGCACAGATTAGAAGTGGCAGGCCTTGATACCCTATGGCGTTAACATCAGCACCAGCGTCAATTAAAAGGTTAATGACACTAATTATTGAGCTATTAGTCTTGAAGTCGAAAGAACGGATAGCAGTAAAAAGCGGCGTTTCCCCGTTTGGGTCAATCGAGTTTGGCACTGCTCCAGCTTTAATCAAGCTCGAAACTGATCGAACTTTGAAATTTCTGACCTCATTAAATAAAGACTTATCCGGATAAGACAAATTAGGATCAATGTATGGGACGTCCTGGCTAAAAATGCTGTACACACTAAGGCTATCTGCACACTTCAGCTGATCAATTGAGAAAGGATCCGGTGCCGGAACTGATCGACTCAAATGCTCTTCAATCAGAACAACTAAGTCACTATTTGGCGATCTGCTTTCGTTTGCTATCGACAGCAGATTTTTGTCCCAATACTTAATATGAATGTTCGCTCCATGTTCCAGCAGTAATTTGCTGGTTGAAACATGACCATTTTTAACTGCTAACATTAATGGGAAAAATTTTTCAGAAATTTCTGGATTTACATCTGCACCTGCTGAAATCAGTAGCTCACAAACATCATCGTGACCATTTTCAGCAGCACATCCAAGCGCACTATGAGCAGTCATGCCATTAGCCTTCGAGATCATCCGTGCGCCATGCGAAATCAACAAAGTGCAAATACTGGCGTGCCCGTTTTGTGCTGCATACGCAAGGCTATTTAAACCCCAATCAGAATGGGCGTTTACACTCGCATCAGCTTCTTCCAGAAGAAATTTGCAGGTGGCCTCGTCGCCACGCTCTGCTGCTTCAATTAATGCTGTCTTTCCATCTAGTGAATAGTTGGCATGAAACTCAACAATTGCAACCTCCGCGCCAAGACAGTTCGAGTGTAGCGGCCCACACTTAAGCATCTGCGCCAAAAAATCTGATTCTCCCAACCGAGCCATGTAATTAAACATATCCGTACAGTGACGAAGCAATGGTCCTTTGCTGAAAATGAATTTGCAGACATCCACATGCCCGTTTTCGGCGGCCCATAAAATCGCTGGCTTGTACTGAGACCTGTTGCTGGAATTGATATCGGCCCCCTGTTCAAATAGCTTCTGAACCGTTTTCAAGTCGCCCTTCCTTGCGGCAGAAACAAATTTTGAGCTTAACTCTGGGTCTTCTGCCGGGTTGTATGGCTTCTCAACTTTCACCGTTCTCAGCGTTGTAACTGTCCCCAAATAATCTGCGATCTCACTGGGTTTTGTTCCGTCACCACGAGCAATGTCGAAAGCGGTTTCCCCGCTAGAAGAAAGCGCATTTGCATCTGCGCCGTGTTCGATCAGCAGCTTGCACTTCTCAACTGTTCCATCAAAACCAGCGGCACACATTAACGGTGTCCAATCCTCTTCATCACCGCGTGCGTTTACATCTGCGCCGTATTGGATAAGTAGACGGCATGCTTCAATATCACTTATTAGCTTTAGCGGAGTGTCATATCCATCAGAAGCATGAGGATCAGCCCCTGCCTCCAACAACATTTTCACAACTTCATAGCTATTCGCTCGCAGGAGAGGCGTTTGTCCTTCCTTATGAGAAAACTCCTTGCATCTCGCATTTACATCAGCGCCGGCCTCTATTAATCTTTTGTAGATGATCGGATTTGAAACACTATTCAATTGCTTACACGCCAGAATAGTTTCTCCGTCGTCCCCCACAAGCGTTGCATCTGCGCCGTGGCTGAGAAGGAATTCAACTATCTCATCATGTCCATTCCACGCTGCGTACATCAACGCCGTATGCCTCGAATATTTACTCTTAGCATTTACATCAGCGCCGGCATCTACTAGAACTTGGCAAACTTCGGCTTTCCCGATTCTGGCCGCGTAGGCTAACGGTGGTAGGCCGCTAGCCTCATAGTTACTTAAATTGTTGCAGAATTGATTGATGAGAGTTTTTGCATCGTCACCTGCAAGAAACTCTCGAATTTGTTTGATCCTGCAGTTTTTCGATTTTATTTCGCTGAATAACTCTTGGATATTCTTGATGGCCATGACGCAACTGAACCCCACGCTCTTATATGCTATATGAATAGAAAGCACCGATGACTAACGGTAAGAATATTGATCTAGCTACGTCAGTCGTTTAACGGACAGACTCCACGATACCGCGATCTTGGTTTTTTTGATAATAATGTCATTGGTGTTGATGGTGGAGGCACTCGTATCACTCACCCGATTTGTCCCTTATCACTTTTCCGTTCGCTCAATATAATACTCCGGTGTTATTTATCGAGCAGAGCGACAGCACGCTTTGATGATTCTGCCGGTGATAAACGGGCGTAGTTATTTTGTGTGGTGGCAACGGAAGCATGGCCAAGGATGACGCTCACATCGCTGATCGACAGACCGCCGCGGACCATTTTGGAGGCCAACGTCTTCCGCATCGTATGGTATCCGACTACTCCGTTATGAGGCCCCTTTTTGCCCCGCCATTCACATTGCGTTTTAATAGACATCAGATCAGCATTTCCGGGTTGCACGTGACGATGATCGCGGCGCTCTGTGCGCTGGCGGTCGGCACGCTCTGGCGGCGCAGCGAGCGGCTGATGCTGCGGCTGCCTGCGCAAAAGGCAGCGATCGCCGCCGGCTGGGCTGCCGCGTTCTTCTATGCGTCGCTTGCCGGCTTCGAGGTGCCCGCGCAACGCACGCTGTACATGCTCAGCGTTCTTGCTGCCGCCCTGTGGGCGGGGCGGAACCTTGGCGTCGTGCGCACCCTTCTTCTGGCCTTGCTCGCCGTCGTGCTGATCGACCCGTGGGCGGTCCTGGCGACGGGGTTCTGGCTCTCTTTCGGTGCGGTGGCCGTTTTGTTCTACGCCGGCAGCGCGCGTCTTGGGAGGGCCGAGCACCGTCGCTGGCGCAGCGCGCTGATGCAGTGGGGGGCGGCGCAGTGGGCGGTGACGGTCGGCGGTTTGCCCCTGTTGCTTCTCTTTTTTCAGCAGTTTTCGCTGGTTTCGCCGCTGGCCAACCTGATGGCGGTTCCCGTGGTGAGCTTTGTCGTCACGCCGTTGGCGTTGTTTTTCGCGGTGATCCCCTGGCCGCCGCTGCTGCATCTCGACCACTGGGTCATGGTGCAGTTGATGACCGTGCTCGACTGGCTGGCCACCTGGCCGGTCTGGCAGCAGGCTGCGCCGCCGCTGTGGGCAGTTCTTCTGGCGTTGTTCGGGGCGCTCTGGTTGCTGCTGCCGCGCGGCTTTCCGGGTCGCTGGCTCGGCCTGTGCCTGCTTCTGCCCGCGATGTTTCCGCCTCTTTCCCGTCCCGATGCAGGTGAAGCGTGGGCTGATGTGCTCGATGTCGGGCAAGGTTTGGCCGTGGTCGTCCGTACCGCCAGGCATACGCTGCTTTACGACACCGGTCCGAGCTACGGCGGCGAGGCCGACGCCGGCCAGCGGGTCGTCGTGCCTTTTCTCCAGGCGAACGGCGTCACCCTGCTCGATGCGCTGGTCGTTTCGCACCGCGACAAGGATCACGCAGGCGGGTTGGGCTCCGTGCTGAGCGCACACGGTCCGGTCGGGCGCGTCCTGGCGTCGTTTGCCGAAGCGGGCGGCGAGCGATGCGCTGCCGGGCAATCGTGGGAATGGGATGGCGTTCGCTTCACGATCCTGCATCCCGAGCCTGCCGACTACGAAAATCAGAAACAGACGAACGGCCTCTCCTGTGTTTTGCGCGTGCAGAGCGCCGGGGCAAGCCTGCTGTTGCCCGCGGATATCGAGGCAGCGAACGAGCGGGCGCTGCTGGCCCGTGCGCCGGCTGATGTGCGTGCCGACGTGCTGGTCGTGCCGCATCACGGAGGCAAGGGTTCCTCGACACCATCGTTCGTGTCTGCCGTGGCGCCCGCGCACGCGGTGTTTTCCGCCGGCTACCGCAACCCGTTCGGCCATCCGCGGCCGAACATCATCGCTCGCTATGGGGGGAGTTCGATCTGGCGCACCGATCGGGATGGCGCCTTGCGGGTCGTCCTCGGGGAGCGTGCGGGGGTGACGTCGTGGCGGGCAACGCATCGGCGCTACTGGCAAGGGCGGTGACCTCTGCAGCCGACCGCGGGGGGCAAATTACCCGACTTTAGTCGGGTGACGGGACTTGCCGGGATTCCTAGTATCGGGTTCGAGTCGGCACGCCAGAGGCCGGCTGACTGGCCGCCGTTTTTCGGCAGCTTTTCCAGTGAGACATAACGGAGGGATTCAATGATTGCAAAGAAGCTTTTGGGCGCCGTCGCGCTGGGCCTGATCACCACCGTCGCCTCGGCGGCGTATCCGGAACGTGATATCACCGGGACCATCATGTGGGGCGCCGGCGGAGCGATGGACGTCGTTTCACGCGCCATTCAGCCGCATGCCGAGGCCGTTCTCGGGAAGAAGATCGTGATGGTCAACAAGCCGGGCGGCACCGGCGCGATCGCGACAAACTTCGTCAACAATGCGCCGAACGATGGTTACAACATCCTTTTCGGTGCGGAAAACCCGCAGCTGCACAAGATTCTCGGACTGGCCCAGTTCGACTACGACAAGTTCTTCCCGGTGGCTCTCCTCGCGCGCAGCGTCGGCGTGATCGTCGTCAAGGCCGATGCGCCGTGGAAAACGCTGACCGAACTCGTGGACGATGCCAAGAAGCGCCCCGGCAAGATCAAGATGGCCATGACCGGTCCCGGCGGACTGCCGCATACCGTGGCGTCGATGCTCGGCGCGGTGACGAAATTCAATGCGATATCGGTTCCTTTCGACGGCGAAGGTCCGGCTGTCACCGCCGTGATGGGCGGGCATGCCGATTTCGCGCCGGTCGGCGTCGGCGCCGCGACGGAAAGCATCAAGGCCGGGCGGATTCGTGCGCTGGCCGTGGTGAATACGGATCCGGTCGATTCGCTGCCCGGCGTGCCGCCCGTCACCAAGGAGTATCCGGACTTCGCCAAGTACCTCCCGTGGGGGCCGTTCTACGGCGTTTTCGTGCGCAAGGACACGCCGGACGACATCAAGGCGACGCTGGTCGATGCGTTCAAGAAGGCTGCTGACAACGAGCAGTTCAAGAAGCTGATGACCGACCGCGGCAACCTGATGATGAACATCTCCGGTGCCGAGGCCGAGGCGTTCCTGACGAAATGGCAATCGGTGACCAGCTGGCTACTGCAGGATGTTGGCGCCGCGAAGATCTCGCCGGAAAAATTCGGCATTCCGAAGCCCTGATCTTCAGGGAAGGGCTGACTTATTGCGGATGCGTCATTCCGGCGAACGCCGGAATCCAGGAAATTCAACGAACTGGACCCCGGCTTTCGCCGGGGTGACGAACTCTTCTGCATTCATTTGGAAAAAATCGCAGCGGTGTTCCCCGTGCGGCATTGACTGCCCCGGGGGGCTGTCGGCGGGCGCCCGGCGCCCGTGATTTTCCCGCGGAGGTGTGTCGAAAGTGATTAGCGAAAAGGAAATGCACAAGCCGAGGCTGCCCGGCGAGCTCGGGTTTTGTCTGGCGTTGCTGTTGTTCAGCCTGACGGCGTTTTATCTCTCGTACGGGATCTCCGGTTTTGCGTCGTGGAGCTCCGCCGGCTCGCTGCCCCTTGGGGCCAGTCTGGTGATGTGCGTGAGCTCGCTGGTGATCATCTTCCGTGAGTTGAAGAAGCCGGTGCCGGAACTCAAGCTCGGCAAGACGCTGGGCCAGAGCTTCTTCGAGAAAGTCTTCCCGGCGCGGCACATGATCTTCATCTTCGTGCTGATCGCCTACATGTTCCTGCTTGAACCGCTCGGTTTCATCACCGCGTCGTTCCTGTATCTGGTGGCTGCCAGCCTCGTGCTGGGCGAACGCCGCTACGTGCACATGATCGTCAGCAACGTCTTGTCGCTGGCTGTCGTTTACCTCGTTTTCCAGATCGCCTTCTCGGTAGTGCTGCCGGAAGGGCCTCTCGAAAGGATCTTCCGATGAGCGACGTATTGCTGAATCTCTCGTACTTCGGGATGAGCTTCCTTGATCCCTACCTGATGTTCCTGACCGCGGCAGGCGTGTTCTTCGGCATCTACGTCGGGGCGATTCCTGGGTTGTCGGTGACGATGGCGGTGTCGATCCTGATTTCCTTTACCTTCAAGTGGGGCGTCAACGATGCGCTGGCATTGATCGCCGGGATCTATTACGGCGGCGTCTATGGCGGCTCGCGCAGTGCCATCCTGATCAACGTGCCGGGGGCACCGGCGGCCATCGCTTCGGCGCTGGACGGCTATCCGCTGGCCAAAATGGGCGAGGCCGGGCAGGCGATCGGGCTGACCACGATCATGGGCGTGTTCGGTGGTTTGATCGGCGTGCTGTGTCTGGCCGTCGGGGCGCCGATGCTGTCGGATCTTGCGCTACTCTTTGCGCCGCGCGACTACATGATGCTGGCGATCTGGGGGCTGCTGCTGGTCGGCAGCCTGTCCGGCGGGATGATGGCCAAGGGCGTGTTCGCCGGGGCGTTGGGCATCCTCTTCGGCATGGTCGGACTTGATCCGCTGACGGCGGAGCCGCGCTTCACCTTCGGTTCCGTGCATCTGACCGCCGGCGCGCCGTATGTGGCCGCGATGATCGGTCTGTTTGGCGTGTCGGAAGTGCTCGTCCAGCTACACGAACTGCATTTCGCGACGGTGAAACAGAATGTCAGCAAACTGTTCCCGTCGTGGAGCCTGATCCGCAAGCATCTGCCGCTGGCCTCACGCTGTTCCGTCCTCGGGGTGATTGTCGGTGCGTTGCCCGGCGCGGGCGGTGATATCGCGGCGCTGATGGCCTACGACCACGCCAAGCGCACGGTGAAGAACCCGGAACGGCCGTTCGGCGAAGGCGCGTGGGAAGGCGTCGTGGCACCGGAATCGGCGGCGGTCGGCTCCGTCGGTGGCTGCTACATCCCGATGCTGACCCTCGGCATTCCGGGCGACGCGGTGACCGCGGTGATCATCGGCGCGCTCTACATCCACGGTCTGAAACCCGGGCCGATGATGCTGCTGGAAACGCCGCATCTCTTCTGGTTTACCGTCGGCAACCTGGCCCTCGCCTGCATCTGGCTGGCGGTTTTCGGCTTCATGGGCATCAAGCTGTTCGCCAAGATCGTCGAGATTCCGAAGTCCGCGCTGCTACCGATGATCGTCGTGCTCTCGGCGGTGGGTTCCTATGCCATCGAGAACAATCCGGTGCATATCTACTGGATGCTCGGCTTCGGCGTGGCCGGCTACTTCCTGAAGATGTACGGCTACCAGGTGGGGCCGGTCATCCTCGGCATCATTCTCGGCCCGTTGCTCGATTCGAACTACCGGCGCGCGATGATCTCGGTGGGCAACGACCCGGCGGAGTTCGCCGCCGAATTTTTCACCAGTCCGGTGTCGCTGGTCCTGCTGGCGCTGCTGTCGCTCACCATACTCAGCCAGACGCGCTACTGGGGGCGGCTGCTCGGCTGTTTCCGGCGGGCTGGTCCGGGGGCAGCGAGTTAGCGTAACATTGACGGCCCCGAACTCCGGTCCGGGGCCCGGCGATTTGCGGGGAAGGCTGATACGGGTTGCGTCGAGAGGAAAACCAACTGTCCGTGGCCTTACAAATTACACTCGGGAGCGTGCAAGCATGAAAGAAACCAAACTGGTCCAGGTGCAGGGAAAACCCCTTGGTGGTGGAACCCTGCCGATCATCATCACACCGCTGGTCGGCAAGACGCGGGCGGCGATTCTCGAAGAAGTCGCCTTCATCGTCCCGAAAAAGCCGGACCTGCTCGAATGGCGGATCGATTTCTTCGAAGCGATCGGCGACATCCCGGCCGTGATCGAAACCGCGCTGGCGATCCGCCAGGCGGCGAACGGCATCCCGGTGCTGCTGACACGGCGCAACGTGACCGAGGGCGGGCAGCCGCTGACGATCGACGAACCTGCCGTGGTGGCGATGTACACCGCCGCATGCCAGGCCAAGTGCGTCGAACTGATCGACTACGAACTTTCCAACGCGCCTGCCGATATCCAGGCCCTGCGCGAGGTATCGAAGGCCAGCGGCATCGGCATGGTCATGTCGTTCCATAACTTCCAGATGACGCCCGATGCGGCGACACTCGACAGCAAGTTCGCCGCTGCCAAGCAATACGGCGCCGACGTCGGCAAGGTTGCGGTAATGCCGACCAACGAGCTCGACGTCCTCGAACTGCTGGCAGCGACCAGCCGCGCCCGCGAGACGCTCGACATCCCGCTGATCAGCATGTCGATGGGCGGTATCGGTTCCCTGTCGCGGATCATGGGCTGGGCGTACGGATCGGCCGCGACCTTCGCTGTCGGCAAGAGCAGTTCCGCGCCGGGTCAGGTCGCCATCGAAGACCTGCGCACGGCACTGGCGATCGTCCGTCAGGCGGTGACCGGCGGGCAGTAAGCCTCTCCGGCAACATCACCACACGCGGGCCCCGCCGTAATGGCGGGGCCTTTGTTTATGGTCCTTGGAGTGTCGTTTCGCCCGTACTCAACGACCTCCATCCAGTGACGCAAGGAAGCGGCCGCGCGCCGATTCCAGTGTTGTCTGCTGCTTGTCCGGAACAAGTGCCCGGCATTCGGTGTAGAACGCATTGAACGCGCGCAGGACCTCCGCTCTCGCGACGACGTCGTTCCTTGTCTCGCGCGTGGCTTCCCTTTCGCCAATCGGCCTGAGTACGGCGGATCTCGGAATCAGCTGCGGTCCGTGTGGACCGGTCCCGAACATCGGTCCTGTCTTTACGTATTCCTCGCCCTTGTATTCGAAGCGGGCGCCATCGGGCAGTTGGTGGATTTTCATAAGTTTCGAATCAGGAAGCGAGAGTTGTGGCGATCGCACGTTACCTTCCGCGATCAACGTATTACTCGGAATGACCGCTCGTTGGCAGGAATGGAGTCATTCGAGTCGAATGATTTGAATGGCCGATGACGACAATAATGGTGTTATTCCGCGAGCGCTGGCGACTCGATGACGAATCCTGAACGGTCATGGAAATCGGGACGCTCGGCAGGGTTTTTCAGTGCCCAGTAGCTGTGGCCGCCGTCGATCGTGTCGGCGGCTTCGACGACCGCCGTGAGGCCGATGCGCCATAAACCTCCGGCAGGAGGCGCAGGCAGGGTTGATAATGCGACAACCGCTTCCAGTTCCAGCCGGCCATCTGTCTGGTAGACGGAGATTTCCGGTGCCGGCATCGCTACCTCGCCGGGTATGCGTTGGCGGTAGTCGCTGAAGTCGTACGCGGCCCACTGTCCGGAGGGCGAGAAGTTGAATTCCCGATAGGCCGTGTCGCCGTCGCGGCCGATGAAGGCCTCGAAACAGGTGTGTTCCCAGAGGTTGTCAGTGCGGTCCGTGCCCTGTTGCGCCGGAACGCGCAGACGGACGATGTCGCCGCGCAGGCAGTAGTGGAAGACGATGCGCCCCGGATGAAAGCTGACTGAGGCGTCGATGCTGCGCACCGCGGGTGCTGGGGTCGCCAGGTGGTGGATGAGCGGGAAAGTGTTTATTTGGACGGGCATGGAGCCGCGATTCTAATCGCTCCATGCCCTGGCAAGAAAGCTGACTGAAATCAGTCTGAAATCAGCCCAGCGCCTTTATAGCAGCGTCGTAATCCGGCTCGTTCTTGATTTCGGAAACGAGTTCGCTATGCAGCACCTTGTTGTGCTCGTCAAGGACGATGACGGCGCGGGCGGCGGCGCCGACCAGCGGGCCGGTCGAGATCTCGACGCCATAGTCATGGATGAACTCGTGGCCGCGCATTGTCGACAGGGTGATGACATTGGTCAAGCCTTCGGCGCCGCAAAAACGTTTCTGCGCGAACGGCAGGTCGGCGGAAATGCACAGCACGACGGTGTTCTGCAGTTCGCTGGCGCGCTTGTTGAAGGTGCGCACCGAGGTGGCGCAGGTCGGCGTGTCGATGCTCGGGAAGATATTCAGCACCTTGCGCTTGTCGTCGAACTGCTTGAGCGGGACGTCGGTCAGGTCGTTCGCGACGAGCGAGAAGTCGTGAGCGGTATCGCCTTTGTGCGGGAAGTTGCCGACGATCTTGATGGGGTTGCCGCCGAGGGTGACGATGTTGGGTTTCATGTTCTTTCCTCTAATTGTCTGGTTGTAATGGGTGTTTCTGCCACGGCGCGCCAGCGGGTTGGCGCCACCGATGGCCCTTTGTCAGCCACCTTTCGGAAAAGTTCGTGACGTCGGGTTCCGGTATCATTTCGCCTTCTCTTGTTTCCCCGATCTTGCCGACATGTCCAACGATACGCCTGTCCCCGTCCGTCTTGAAGACTACACGCCGCCACCATTTCTGATCGATACCGTCAAACTCGACGTGGATGTCCGGGAGGATGGCACGATCGTCGCGGCCACGCTCGATATCCGGCGGAATCAGGCCGGTGCTGCGCAGATCCCTCTGGCGCTAGATGGCGAGGATCTGGAAACGCTGTCGGTCGGCGTCGATGGGCGTGCCCTTGCGGCGAGTGAGTTCAGCGTTGACGGCAACCGGCTGACGATTGCCGAGGTGCCCGATCGCTTCACCCTGACGACGACGGTGCGCATCCAGCCCGACAAGAACACGCAACTCTCCGGCTTTTACCGCTCGCGCGACGGTTACTTCACGCAGTGCGAGCCGCAAGGCTTCCGGCGCATCACCTGGTTCATCGATCGCCCCGACGTAATGGCGCGCTACACGGTGACGCTGCATGCCGACAAGGCGACGTTCCCGGTGCTGCTGGCCAACGGCAACCCGGTCGCGGCCGGCGACGATGCGGACGGCCGCCATTTCGCTACCTGGGAAGACCCGTTCCGCAAGCCGAGTTACCTGTTCGCCATGGTCGCCGGCAAGCTCGACGTGTTGCGCGATACCTACCGCACAGCGTCGGGCCGCGAGGTGCAGCTGGCGATCTACGTCGAACCCGGCAAGCTCGACCAGTGCCCGCACGCGATGGAGGCACTGAAGAAATCGATGCACTGGGATGAGCAGCGCTTCGGCCTCGAATGCGATCTCGACCACTACATGATCGTCGCCGTCGGCGACTTCAACATGGGGGCGATGGAGAACAAGGGCCTCAACATTTTCAACACCAAGTACGTGCTGGCGCGCGCCGATCTGGCGACCGACACTGATTTCGAGAACATCGACCGCGTCGTCGCGCACGAGTATTTCCACAACTGGACCGGCAACCGCGTCACCTGCCGCGACTGGTTCCAGCTCTCGCTGAAGGAAGGACTGACGGTGTTCCGCGACCAGGAATTCGGCGCCGACACGCACAGCCGGCAGGTTGCCCGCATCCGCGAGGTGCGCGGCCTGCGCGCCATGCAGTTCCCCGAGGATGCCGGCCCGATGGCGCATCCGGTGCGCCCGTCGACCTACGTCGAGATCAACAACTTCTACACGGCGACGGTGTATGAAAAGGGCGCCGAGGTCGTGCGCATGATCCAGACGCTGATCGGCCGCGAGGCCTTCCGCAAGGGCATGGACATCTACTTCGAGCGGCACGACGGGCAGGCGGTGACCTGCGATGACTTCGTCGCGGCGATGGCAGCGGCGTCGGGATTCGACTTCACCCCATTCATGGCCTGGTACCGCCAGGCTGGAACGCCGCGCGTCACGGCACGCGGCACGTACGATGCGGCGAGTCGTTGTTACACGCTGACGCTGGCTCAATCCTGCGCGCCGACACCGGGGCAGCCCGAAAAGATGCCGTACCTGATCCCCGTCGCGGTCGGCCTGGTCGGGCCGGGCGGTGAAAATTTCGATCTGACGGTTCAAGCGCCGTCATTCCGGCGAAAGCCGGAATCCAGGATTGCGGAGAACGAACTGGATCCCGGCCTTCGCCGGGATGACGGAGAATCAAGGCAAACCGTCGTGTTGCAACTCACCGAACCCGAGCAGACCTTCGTCTTCGAAAACGTTCCCGCCGCGCCGGTGCCCTCGCTGCTGCGCAACTTCTCGGCGCCGGTCGTCCTCGACTACCCGTACAGCGACGCCGACCTCGCGCACCTGCTGGCGCACGACAGCGACCCGTTCAACCGCTGGGAGGCCGGGCAACGCCTGTTCGGGCGATTGATCCTGGCCAATGCGCAACGAATCAGCGAGGGCGCGACCGCCGACTGGCCCGCCAGCGTGATCGACGCGGCGCGCAAGGTGCTGCTTGGCGACAGCGATCCGGCGTTCATCGCCGAGGCATTGACCCTGCCCGGCGAAGCGACATTGGCCGAGCAGCTGGAGGTGGTCGATCCCGAGGCGCTGTTCCAGTCACGCAGCGGGTTGGCGAGAACACTGGTGGTGGCGCTGGAAGCCGATTTCCGGACGCTGTACACGCGTCTGGCGCCGGTCGGTGACTATCGGCCGGAAACGGCCGACGCCGGGCGGCGGCGCCTGCGCAACCTCTGTCTCGATTACCTGAATCGCACCGAGTCCTCCGGCAATCGCGCGCTGGCCTTCGGCCAGTTCCTCACCGCCGACAACATGACCGACCAGTTCGCCGCGCTCGCCGTACTGGCGAACAATCCGGGCGACGAGGGCGGGCAGGCCCTGGCCGATTTCTACCGGCGCTGGCAGCACGAGGCGCTGGTGGTCGACAAGTGGCTGGCGGTGCAGGCCGCGAGCTGTCTGCCGGATACGCCGCAGCGTGTGGAAGAGCTCACGCGGCACCCGGCCTTCGATCTGAAGAACCCGAACAAGGTGTATTCGCTGCTGCGCACGTTTGGCGCCAATCACCGGCATTTCCACGCCGCTGACGGCAGCGGCTACCGCTTCCTCGCCGGTCGCATCGCCGAACTCGATCCGGTCAATCCGCAGGTCGCGGCGCGCCTTGCCCGCTGTTTCGATCGCTGGAAGAAGTTCGACGCCGGCCGGCAGGCGCAGGCGCAGGGGGCGCTGGAAAGCCTGCATCGGCAGGACGGATTGTCGCGCGACGTGTTCGAGGTGGTAGACAAGGCGTTGCGGTAAGCCCTGCCGGGCTTTCTTTCCAGCCAGCGCAGTGGGACAATCCGCCCTTTCGTTTTTTCCAGGCACGTCAAGAAGGCGGAGAACCGCCTCCGTGCCGCTCTGGTGTGCAGTCGTCGACTGCACCGCCCGTAGGGTCGATTGAATGAAGCGCCTTCCCGCGTTGTTGCTGTTCGTTCTGGCTGCGTTTCCCGCCTTCGCTGATACACCGCCCGATATCACTCTGATCGACGTGTGGGGACAACATCGCGACTGGATCATCGCGTTGTCGATTCTCCTGTCGCTGTTGACCGCCGCGCTGGTACGCCTCGGCTGGCAGCGCCGGAAGCTTCGCCTCGCTGAGCAGCAACTGCGGCAGGAAAAGCAGCACCTTGCCGACGTGATCTGGGGTACCGACATCGGGACGTGGGAGTGGAACGTGCAGACCGGCGAGGTGGTCTTCAACGAGCGTTGGGCGGAGATTGTCGGTTTTCGTCTCGACGAACTGGCGCCGTTGAGCATCGATACCTGGAACCGGCTGGCGCACCCGGACGATCAGGATCGCTCGAACGAGCTGCTGCGCCGTTGCTTCAG
This sequence comes from Propionivibrio pelophilus DSM 12018, assembly GCF_059569095.1. NCBI lineage: Bacteria > Pseudomonadati > Pseudomonadota > Betaproteobacteria > Rhodocyclales > Rhodocyclaceae > Propionivibrio > Propionivibrio pelophilus. The sequence continues at coordinate 122,651 of NZ_JCANUT010000004.1, forward strand.
GCGGGAAGCGGAGACGTACGACTGCGAGGTGCGCATGCGTCACCGCGACGGACACTGGGTCTGGGTGCAGGACCGCGGACGCGTGGTGCAATGGACGGCGGACGGCAAGCCGTTGCGCATGTCGGGGACGCATCTGGACATTACCGCACGCAAGGAAAACGAGGCGGTGATCGCCGGCAGCGAGGCACGTCTGCGCACCATCTTCGGCATCCTGCCCATCGGTGTGGCGCTGCTCGACCGCGAAGGGCGGATCATCGAATGCAACGCGGCGTCGGAGCAGATGCTCGGACTGGGGCGCGCCGAGTTCCTGGTGCACAAGCTGGAAGGCGGGGAGGTGGAGCTGTTCCTGCCGGACGGCACGCCGATGCCGCAGGAGGCCTATGCCAGTGTCCGTGCGTTTGCCGAGGGGCGTCCGGTTCAGGATGTCACCTTCGAAGTGCGCTCGCCGACCGCGAACCGCTGGCTGAGTGTCAGCGCCACGCCGATCGATCACCCGCGCTACGGCATGGTGATGGCCTACGTGGACATCACTCAGGCACGCCTGGCCGAAGCCCGGCTGCAACTGGCCGCCAGCGTGTTTTCCCATGCCCGCGAGGGGATTGTGATCACCGACGCGGACGCCGATATCCTCGACGTCAACCAGGCGTTTGCCGAAATCACCGGCTACACCCGCGAGGAGGTCATCGGCCGCAACCCCCGCCTGCTCAATTCCGGCTGGCAGACAGCGGATTACTATGCGGAGATGTGGCGAACACTGCTGGAAAATGGCCACTGGTACGGCGAGGTCTGGAACCGGCGCAAGAGCGGCGAGATTTTCCCGGAAATGCTGAAAATCAGCGCCGTGCGCGACGCGGGCGGCAAGGTTCGGAACTACGTCGGGCTGTTTTCCGATATCACTGAAATCAAGAGCCATCAGCAGCAGCTCGAGCACATCGCGCATTACGACGTGCTGACAAATCTGCCGAACCGCTTGCTGTTCGGCGAGCACCTGCATCAGGCCATGGCGCAGGCGGTACGGCGCGACAACCAGCTGGCGGTGATCTATCTCGACCTCGACGGCTTCAAGGCGATCAATGACCAGCACGGCCACAACGTCGGCGACAGCCTGCTCGTCGCGCTGGCGCACCGCATGCGCGCCGTGCTGCGCGAGGGCGACATTCTGGCGCGGCTGGGCGGTGATGAATTCGCCGCCGTGCTCGTCGACCTGAAGTCGGCGGTCGAGTGTCAGCCGGTCCTGGGTCGCCTGTTGCGTGCCGCAGGCGATCCGGTGGAAATCGACGACGTCGTGCTGCGGGTGTCGGCGAGCATCGGCTACACGCTGTATCCCCATGACCGGGCCGATGCCGATCAGCTTCTGCGCCACGCCGATCAGGCCATGTACTCGGCCAAGCAACTCGGCAAGAACTGCACCTGCCTGTTCGACGTGGATCAGGATGCTGCGATACAGAGTCAGCGCGAGACGATAGAGCATATCCGCCGCGCCTTCGACCGCAACGAGTTCGTTCTCTACTACCAGCCGCGGGTGAACATGAAGACCGGGCGCGTCGTCGGTGCCGAAGCGTTGATCCGCTGGCAACATCCGCAGCGCGGCCTGCTGCTGCCCGGCGAATTCCTGCCGGTGGTTGAAAATCGCCCGCTCGGGGTGGCGATCGGCGGTTGGGTGATCAATACCGCCTTGCGGCAAATGGAGGCCTGGCGGCACCTTGGGCTGGATATCCCGGTCAGCGTGAATATCGCTTCGCGCCAGATGCAGCACGCCGATTTCGTTTCCGGCTTGCGCGAATCGCTGGCCGTGCATCCCGAGGTGCCGCCGTCGCGCCTGGAACTGGAAGTGCTGGAGACCAGCCTGCTCGACGACCTGATGCACGCCCGCGAGATCATGAACGCCTGCCGCGAACTCGGCGTACGTTTCGCGCTCGACGATTTCGGCACCGGCTATTCCTCGCTGACCTACCTGCGCCGCTTGCCGGCCGACATCCTGAAGATCGACCAGAGCTTCGTGCGCGACATGCTCGACGATCCGGAAGATCTGGCCATCGTCCAGGGCGTGCTCAGCCTGGCCAAGGCCTTCCGGCGCGGGGTCGTCGCTGAGGGGGTGGAAACCGTGGAGCACGGCGAACTGCTGATCCTGATGGGTTGCGAACAGGCGCAGGGGTTCGGGGTCGCCCGGCCGATGCCGGCCGACGAGTTGCCGGGCTGGGTGCGATCCTGGTGCCCGGACCCTGAATGGGCGCAGTGGCAAGAGCGAATCCCCGGCCCCGGTACGATTCCGCTGCTGTTCGCCATCGTCGAACATCGCCACTGGCTGTCCGCGCTGCAGCGCTTCCTGCGCGGCGAACGCCGCGAGCCGCCGCTGCTCGATCGCCATTCCTGCCGGTTCTGTACGTGGATCAGGAAAGAAGGACTCGTCTGGTATGCCGTCGAGCCGTCGCTGCAGAGCATCATGGCACGACACGATCGGGCGCACGTTCTGGCCGAAGAACTGCTCTCGCTCCACGCGCGCGGTGAGAGCGCCGAAGTTGAGCTGGGACTCAACACGCTGCACGACCTGAGCGTGGAACTGACCGACGCGCTGCGTCTCCTCGCGCACGACCTCTGACGCTGATTGCATTGCTGCGGCTGTTTTTCCCCCCCCAGCGTGGGTGGTCGCTGACGCGCCGTGTTTCGCCTGCAGGAGAGGTACTTCTTCTTGTCTTGCCAAGAAGAAGTACCCAAGAAGAAGGCGTGCCCGCTGCGTCGCCCGGCGTAGCCGGGTGCTCTGCGCTGCTCGGGTGCAACGGGGGGCTGCGGAACTCGGGGCTTCGCCCCTCAAACAGTCCTCGCCCTTTTTCCCGTTGCGCCCTGCGCTGCTCGACGACGCAGAGGGCAAGAGGAAAACCGAGCGGTGTTTGATACGCTGGCGCGTTAACTCAGATGGTTTTCAGCTTCCCCTTGTGCAGCGCCGAGCAACGGAGGCGAGCCGGGGGAAGTCGGCGAGCACTGTTTGAGGGGCGTAGCCCCGAGTTGCGCAGCCGCCCGGCTTGCCGAGTAGCGCAGGGAAGTCGGCGAAGCCGACCGCGTAACCCGGGGTCGCCTTTTCTTTGGCTCCTTTCTTTTGGCGAAGCAAAAGAAAGGATGCCCGCGCGTCAGGCGCGGAACCAAGCGGTTCTGGCGAAGATCAACGCATCCGTCTCCAAAGCAGCACGGGATAGCGTGGTAGCGGACTGAAGTGCCGTGTTTCGCCTGCAGGCGAGGTACTTCTTATTGTCTTTCCAAGAAGAAGGCGCGCCCGCTGCGTCGCCCGGCGTTGCCGGGTACTCTGCGCTGCTCGTTCGCAACGGGGGGCTGCGGAACTCGGGCCTTTGGCCCTCAGACAGTCCTCGCCCTTTTTCCCGTTGCGCCCTGCGCTGCTCGACGATGCAGAGGGCAAGAGGAAAACCGAGCGGTGTTTGATGCGCTGACGCGTGAGCTCAGATGGTTTTCAGCTTCCTTTCTTCCGCGTGGAGGCCGTGTGCTCATTCCGGCGGACGGTTGGAGAAAAAGTGGATGAACCAGGTCGTTGCCGCGCTGATGCAGGCCGCGACGCCGTTCGATGCGGCATAGTCCGGACCGATTTCCGGAATGAAGCGGAATTCCTTGTGGCAGGTGATTTCTCGCAGCGCACGCCGGTTACTGTCGATGTGCGTTTCGTCCGTTTCTTCGGTCAATACCAGCAGTGGAGCTTCCAGTGCCCGCAGATACAGCACCCCGGCCAGGTCGATCAGACCGCCGCGGCAGACGATCGCTGCGATGTCGTGGTCGCGCAGCGCGGCGACGCGGATGACGACCGGGGAGGTGGCGTTCGCGGCGAAGAGTCCGACGGGCTGATCGCGTAATTCCCCCATGGCGATGCGGTTGCGGAGCAGTCCGAGAAAGTCGGTCAGTCGATGGGCAAGCAGCGGCACGTTGTTGTGGACGTCGGGGAAATGCTCTTCCTGCCGGGAAAGAAGATCGACACTCAGCGTTGAGAGGCCCGCGCGACGGAATTGCCCGGCCAGCAGCTTGTCCTTTGCGTCGAGCGCCAGCGTTGCGTGAGCGAGGACGACGATGCCCGGCGATTCGGGCAGGACGCCGAGTTCCCCGTACAGCAGGCCGTGTTCGGAGGGAATGGAGACTGGAACGCCGAGGCCGTCGGGGGTGAAGTCGAGCATGGTTCTGCTTACCTCCGCGCCAGGTGGACCGGGATGCGCTGCGAGCCGAAGGGTTTGCCGAAACGCCCGAAATGACCTGGAATGCGGGTGTGGCAGTGCGGGCAGCAGCCGTTGTCGGGCAGGTCGTAATGGCGGATGACGTACCAGTCGCGGACGATCAGTGCGGCGTGGCAGGCAGGGCAGAAGGTCGTGTCGCCCTCGGTGTCGTGGACGTTGCCGGTGTACACAAAGTGCAGTCCGGCGTCCATGGCGATGTTCCGGGCACGGGTCAGCGTCGACGGCGGTGTCGGCGGCAGGTCGTCCATCTTCCAGTCCGGGTGGAAGGCCGAGAAGTGCAGCGGCACGTCGGGTCCCAGTTCGCGCGCGACCCATTCGGACAGCGCCTTGATCTCGGTGGCGGAATCGTTCTGGCCGGGGATCAGCAGCGTCGTTATTTCCAGCCAGCAGTCCGTTTCGTGATGGATGTAGGCGAGGGTGTCGAGCACGGGTTGCAGGTGCCCGCCGCAAAGTGTGACGTAGAAGTTGTCGGTGAACGCTTTGAGGTCGACGTTGGCCGCGTCCATCACCGCGAAAAATTCCTTCGCCGGTTCCGGATGGATGTAGCCGGCCGTGACGGCCACTGTCTTGACGCCTTTCTGGTGGCAAGCCTCGGCGGTGTCGATGGCGTATTCGGCGAAGATGACCGGGTCGTTGTAGGTGAACGCCACCGACTGGGCACCGTAGGCCTGAGCCGCGGCGGCGATGCCTTCGGGACTGGCCGAATCCATCAGGCGGTCCATGTCCCGCGACTTGGAGATGTCCCAGTTCTGGCAGAACTTGCAGGCGAGATTGCAGCCGGCGGTGCCGAACGAGAGGATCGATGAGCCCGGGTAAAAGTGGTTGAGCGGCTTTTTCTCGATCGGGTCGATGCAGAATCCCGACGAGCGGCCGTAGGTGGTCAATACCATCCGGTCGCCGATGTTCTGGCGGACGAAACAGGCGCCGCGCTGACCGTCGTGCAGCTTGCAGTCGCGCGGGCACAGGTCGCACTGGATGCGTGCCGGCTTGCCGGTTTCGACCGGCAGCGAGTGCCACCAGCGGGCGGGAAAATCGGATTCCGGGGTTTTCATGGCTCTTTCCATTTCCGGACGCCATAGCGGCTCAGGGTGAGGTTCGGGCCCCAGAAATCAGCCGGCAAGCCGGCCTTGAGCTTGAGGTGTTGGAGAAACAGGCGCGGCGTCTGCAACGATTCCCACACCTGCGGCAGGAAGGTCGCCCGATGGTGTCCGCAGGTCAGGATCAGCCCGTCGACACCGGGGCAGAGTTGCCTGAGCGCATCGTCCTCGTCGGTGAATTTCATGGGCAGGGGCTTGTCGAGCAACGACACTTCGACGCGCGTCTGTTCGAGTTCTCCCCGGCGCAGCGGCGGGAAGCGCGGATCGCTGAAGGCCGCGGCGACGGCGTTCTCGGCGACATCCGTGGCCAGCGGGCGGCACGCCTCCAGGCTGCCGATGCAACCGCGCAACTGCCCGTTCTGCGTGAGCGTGACGAAGGTCGCGGCGGCCTTGGCGAGATCGGGGTGCGACGTGACCGTGCGCGGCTTCATGCCGAATTCCTCCTCGATGGCGTTGCGCGCGATCGTCAGCAGGGCGTGTCCGAGCGGCTCAATGGACATGGTGTTGTTCTCCGCGTTGTCTTCCGGTCTCCGGGGCAAAGAACCCGAAAGCGCCGTAACCGACCACACGCGAGCGGTCGCCGGCGGTGTCGCCCGAATTGCGCAGGTCCAGCTGCTTCACCTGCAAGCCACGTTTGCGTGCAGCCAGCAACAGGCCGTTGATCGGTGTGGCGCCGCAGGCCTGGTAGTGGTTGATCATCGGGTCGAGGCCGAGAATCTGGTGCGCCGTCCGCGTGTCGATGTGCTGGGCGTCTTGGTAGGGCAGGTAGTGCGACAGGTCCGAACTGATGACGATCAGCGTTTCCCGGCCGCCCCACACGCGTTCCAGCACTTCAGCCACCTCGCCGGGCGAGGCGTCGCCGACCGCCAGCGGCAGCAGCGAGAAATCATCAAGCACGGTCTGGAGGAACGGAATTTCGACTTCGAGCGAGTGCTCCTGCGCATGTGCCGCGTCGCTGAACAAGACTTGAGGCAGGTCGCTGATGGCATCCACGGCGGGTTTGTCGATCGGAACGGTGCCGAGCGGCGTGGCAAAAGTATCGCTCCGCGGCAAGGCCAGCCCGCGCACGGCGACGCGGTGCGTGGGGCCGAGCAGAACGACACGATGCACCGTGTTGCGCATGCTGAGCAGCGTGGCGAAGGCGCTGGCGGCGATCGGTCCCGAATAGATGTAACCGGCGTGCGGAACGATGACCGCTTTCGGCGCCGGTTCGCCGTGCAACGGGACGTCGGCGAGCAGTGCCGTGACTTCACGACTCAGGGTGGCGGGCGTGTCCGGGTAGAACATGCCGGCGACGGCGGCAGGACGGAGGTATGTGCTCATGACGAGACTCCTTTCGCTTCACTATATGAAAGGGGGAGGGGAGTCGCAAGGCGGAGCGTGGCACGGGCGCGATCGTTACTTTCGGCTAGAATTGCGCGATGTCACGTCATTTCGCCCTTGTTCCCGCGGCTGGCAGCGGTGCCCGCTTCGGTGCCGAAATTCCCAAGCAATACCTCGAGCTCGCCGGTCGGCCGATGATTCATCACGCGCTTGCCGCGCTGTGCCGGTTCGAAAGCATCGAACGGGTCTGGGTCGTGCTCTCGCCGGGGGATGAGTGGTGGGGGACGTACGACTGGTCGACGCTCGGTCCGAAGCTGGAAGTACTCTACTGCGGCGGTGCGACGCGTGCGGAAAGCGTGGCCAACGGACTGCATGCCGTTGCCGGCGTCGTCGCCGACGATGACTGGATGCTGGTGCACGACGCGGCGCGTCCCTGCGTTTCCCGGGCGATGCTCGCGGCGCTGTGCGACGAACTGCGCGATGATCCGGTCGGCGGCCTGCTGGCGGTGCCGGTGGCCGATACGCTGAAGCGCGCCGATGCGGAACAACGCGTCGCGGCTACCGAATCGCGCGATGGCTTGTGGCAGGCGCAGACGCCGCAAATGTTTCGCTATAGGCTGCTTTGCCGGGCGCTGGACGGAATGCACGGCGTGACCGACGAGGCGAGCGCGCTGGAAGCGGCGGGCTACAAACCGCGGCTGGTCAAGGCCGACGCGACAAATTTCAAGGTGACCTATCCGGCCGATCTGCGCCTGGCCGAACTGGTGTTGTCGACGAGGGACGCATGATTCGAATCGGACTGGGAAACGACATCCACGCGCTGGTTCCCGGGCGCAAACTGATCATCGGCGGGGTGGAGATTCCGCACGAACGCGGCCTGCTCGGGCATTCCGACGCCGACGTGCTGCTGCACGCGCTGGTCGATGCTCTGCTCGGTGCGGCGGCAATGGGTGACATCGGCCGCCTGTTTCCGGATACCGACGAGCGTTTCCGCGATGTCGACAGCCGTGCGCTGCTGCGCGAGGTGCGCGACCGGTTGTCAGCGGCCGGCTGGCGGGTCGTCAACGTCGATACGATAATCAATGCGCAACGGCCGAAGATGGCGCCGCACATCCCGCTGATGGTGACGCGGATCGCCGAGGATCTGGGCATCGCGCCGGACTGCGTCAATATCAAGGCGAAGACCGCCGAGCGTCTCGGGTTCGTCGGGCGGGAAGAAGGAATTTCGGCCGATGCCGTCGCGCTGATCGAACGAAGCGAGTAACGATCCTGCTGGATAAATTGGTCAGGCCATTTATCCAATTGTGCGTAAAATCAGTTAGATAGCGCGCAAAGCTGCCGCGGTGCGACACGGAGTTCTGCTACAATCGCGCGCTCAGAAGAAATAACAATTGTTGGCGAAGGCGGGCGAGGCAGCAGCATAAAACAAATCGCCCGTACGAGCCGTTTTTTGTTTGTTTGTCCGTTGATTGGGGTAGAAATGTCGAATAAGTCCGTATACGTATTCGGTCCGTCCCGGACCGATGGCGCCGCCGATATGAAGAACACCTTGGGCGGCAAGGGGGCCAACCTCGCCGAGATGTGCCGCCTGGGGATTTCCGTACCGCCGGGCCTGACGATCAGCGCCGAAACATGCACGGTGTACTCCGAGCAGGGCCGCGACGTCGTGCGCAAGCAGATCGAGGCGGAAGTACTGGAGGGCGTTGCCTTCATCGAGAAGGAAATGGGCAAGAAATTCGGCGACGCCGCCGATCCGCTGCTGGTCTCGGTGCGTTCCGGTTCGCGCGCCTCGATGCCGGGCATGATGGATACCATCCTCAACCTCGGCCTCAACGACGAAGCCGTCAAGGGCCTGGCCAACAAGTCGGGCAACGAGCGTTTCGCTTGGGACTCGTATCGCCGCTTCATCCAGATGTACGGCGACGTGGTCATGGGCCTCAAGCCTGAATCGAAGGAAGATCACGATCCGTTCGAAGAAATCATCGACGAGATCAAGGAAAAGAAGGGCGTCGAACTCGACACGCAACTCGGCGTTGAAGAACTCCAGCAGATGGTCGCTGAATTCAAGGCGCTGATCCGCACCCGCCTCGGTCGCGAGTTCCCGAACGATCCGTGGGAGCAGTTGTGGGGCGCCATCATGGCCGTGTTCGAAAGCTGGAACAACGACCGCGCCAAGCTCTACCGCAAGATGAACGACATCCCGGACTCCTGGGGTACCGCCGTGAACGTCCAGTCGATGGTGTTCGGCAACCTCGGCGACAAGAGCGGCACCGGCGTGGCTTTCACGCGTGACGCCGCCTCGGGCGAGGATGTCTTCAACGGCGAATTCCTGGTCAACGCGCAGGGCGAGGACGTCGTGGCCGGCATCCGCACGCCGCAACAGATCACGCTGGAAGGCTCCCGCCGCTGGGCCGTGCTGGCCCAGGTCAGCGAGGAGGACCGCCGCACCAAGTTCCCGTCGATGGAAGAGCTGATGCCGGAGATCTACCAGCAGCTGCTCAAGACCGAAACGGCGCTGGAAAACCACTACAAGGACATGCAGGACATCGAGTTCACCATCCAGGAAGGCAAGCTCTGGATGCTGCAGACCCGTTCCGCCAAGCGGACCGGCGCGGCGATGGTGCGCGTGGCGATGGACATGCTCGACCAGGGGATGATCGACGAGAAGACCGCGGTGATGCGTGTTTCCCCGGATCGTCTCAATGAACTGCTGCACCCGGTGTTCGACCGCGCCGCGATCAAGAGCGCAAAGTCGATCGCCAACGGCCTGCCGGCCTCGCCTGGCGCTTCGACCGGCCAGATCGTGTTCTTCGCCGACGAAGCGGAGCAGTGGGTGCAGAACGGCCTCGACGTCATCCTGGTCCGCCAGGAAACCTCGCCGGAAGACCTGCGCGGCATGGCTGCCGCCAAGGGTATCCTGACCGCGCGTGGTGGCATGACCTCGCACGCGGCCGTCGTTGCCCGCGGCATGGGCAAGTGCTGCGTCTCCGGCGCCGGCGCCATCCGCGTCGATCCGAAGGCCCGTACGATGACCGTCGACGGCAACGTTTACAAGGAAGGCGACTGGATTTCGCTCGATGGATCGACCGGCCAGGTTTACGAAGGCAAGGTTCCGACCATGGAAGCCGACCTCTCCGGCGATTTCGGCAAGCTGATGGATATTTCCGAGCGTTACAAGAGCCTGGCCGTTCGCGCCAACGCCGATACGCCGGAAGACGCGCTGGTTGCCCGCAACTTCGGCGCCGTCGGCATCGGCCTGTGCCGTACCGAGCACATGTTCTTCGAAGGCGATCGCATCAAGGCCGTGCGCGAAATGATCCTGGCCCGGGACGAAGAGGGCCGTCGTCGCGCGCTGTTCAAGCTGCTGCCGATGCAGCGCAGCGACTTCGAGGGCATCTTCAAGGCGATGGACGGCCTGCCCGTCACCATCCGTCTGCTCGACCCGCCGCTGCACGAGTTCCTCCCGCACGACGACGTCAATCAGCGCGAGATGGCCATCGAAATGGGCCTGACCTACGAAGGCATCAAGCACCGCGTCGATGACCTGCACGAAGCTAACCCGATGATGGGCCACCGTGGCTGCCGCCTCGGCATCACCTATCCGGAAATCACCGAGATGCAGGCCCGTGCGATTCTCGAAGCGGCGCTCAACGTCAAGGCCCAGGGCATCAATCCGAAGGTCGAGATCATGATTCCGCTGGTCGGCACCGTGCGCGAGTTCAACTCGCAGGCCAAGGTGATCCGCGATACGGCCGAAGCCGTGTTCGCCGAGCGTAACGCGACCGTCGAGTTCATGGTCGGCACCATGATCGAGACGCCGCGCGGCGCGCTGGTCGCCGACAGCATCGGCAAGCAGGCCGAGTTCTTCTCGTTCGGTACCAACGACCTGACGCAGATGACGCTTGGTTTCTCGCGTGACGACGTGGGCAAATTCCTGCCGCACTACCTGAAGGCCGGCATGTACGAAACCGACCCGTTCCAGTCGATCGACCAGAAGGGTGTCGGCCAGCTGGTCCAGATGGGCGTCGACAAGGGCCGTTCGGTGCGTCCGAACATCAAGCTCGGCGTTTGCGGCGAACACGGTGGCGATCCGGCTTCGGTCGAGTTCTTCCACCGCGCCGGCCTCGACTACGTCAGCTGCTCGCCGTTCCGCGTGCCGATCGCCCGTCTGGCGGCTGCCCAGGCGGCGATCACCAACGCGAATTGAGCATGCTATAGCCTTATGGCCTGATCTCAGGCGATAAAACAAAGCCCCGCCGGTTCGATGACCGGCGGGGCTTTATTACGTCCGGCGTTGCGTGAAGTCGGGGCCGGACTCAGGTCGCGTTTTCGTCCTGCGTCTTGAAGCCGGCGAGCGCGTCGGAGAGAAGGTGTGATACCGCTTCCAGCTGAGAAGCGATCGTCGCCGCAATTTCCATCTGGCTGGCGGTGGCTTCCGCCGTCGTGGCCAGCGACTCCATGCTCTGCGCGATGTCGTGCGAGGCCGCCGACTGTTCGCTCACCATCGTGGACACGTCGTCGGCTTCGCGGGTGACGTTGGCGGCCAGCGCCTCGATCTCACCCAGTCCGTCCTGGACCTTGTTCATGCGCACAACGCATTCGTTCAGCGACGTTTCGCTTCCGGTCATCGCTTCCGAAACACGGTCCGACTGCTGGCCGAGGCGTACCGTCGTTTCGCGGATGGAGTTGGCGGTTTTGCTCGAACGCGTCGCCAGCTTGCGCACCTCGTCGGCGACGACAGCGAAACCGCGTCCCTGTTCGCCGGCGCGAGCGGCTTCGATGGCGGCATTGAGGGCCAGCAGGTTGGTCTGCTCGGCGATCTCCGAGACCATGTTGACGAGTTGATCGATCTGGCTGACGTCGGCAATGAACGATTTCGTTGTGCTACTGACGGTTTCGATCGAGTCGGTCGTCCGCTGCAGCGATTCGGTGAGACCTTGCAAGTCGGCCGCGCCGTCGGCGGTGCGTTGCTGAACGTCGTGCGCGGAGGTTTTCGAGCGAGCGGCGTGGCTGGCGACTTCGTTGATCGAGACCGAGATTTCCTCGACGGCGGCGGCGACCTTCCCGGTGACGTCCTGCTGGGTCTGGATCTGGCCGTTGGTCTTGAGGACGACCGAGCCGAGTTCGTGGGCCGACGCGCTCATCTGGTCAGCCTCCTTCTTGAAGTCGACGAACATGTTGTGCAGCATTCCCAAGAAGGTATTGAATGCCCGCGCGACACGGGCCAGTTCGTCGCCGCTGGAGGCATCGAGGCGAACCGTGAGATCGCCTTTCCCCGCGGCCAGCCCTTCGGCCATTCCGGCAAAGGTGTCGAGCCGGCTGGAAACTACCTTGCGGATGGCCAGCGTTAATGCCGCTGCCAGCAGGACGACACCAACGACACCCGCGGCAATCACCACCAGCACCATGGAGTTGGCGAGGGACAGCATTTCATCCGCCGAGGTGTAATCGATCCCGACGAAGATCGCGCCGCCGCGTCCGCCGTCGAAGACGACGGGCAGGTAGGTCGCCATGTGCGGCCGGTTGAACAGGTCGATCGGGCCGGAGTAGTCCTTGCCGGCCTTGAGTGCCTTGGCCGCGGCCGAATCCGGCGCCAGGGTGGTGCCGATCGCCCGGCTGCCGTCTTCCTTTTTCAGCGTGGTGGTGGCGCGGACGAATTCGCCGTTGCGATAGACGAACAGCGTGGCGACGATCTTGCCCCCGCTGGTCAGGGGGTCGAGCAGGTCGGGTCTGGCGAGATTCTCGTCGCTCCAACGGTCGACATCGCCGAAGTTGCCCTTGAGCATCGATGCCAGCGACTTCGTTTCGGCCTGCAGGGCCTTGTCGGCCATTTGCGGAATCATGTAGCCCTTGATGAAGGCAACGATGGCGGTGATTACGACGATCGCGGCGAGACACGACCAGGTCAGCAGCTTCGTGGAAATCGAGTGCTGCGAATTGAGCTTGGGTTTCATGCGGTGTTCAGTTCCGAAAAAAAGAAGCCCCTGCCGCGAGTTACGTGCGGTTCAGAGGTGGGATAGTTCAGATTGTTTTGCGATGCGGGGGGCCGGACGCTGTCTGCCAGAGCTCGGGTCCGCGGTGCGCTCGACGGTTTGCGCGCGTCGGGCGACAAGGGTACGTGAATTATAAGCGACGGGCGTGAGGTCAGCCCGATCGGGGGCGCGAGTGGAGACTCAGCGCCGGACGCGCCGTCGTGCCGATTACGCTGGCAGCGGTACCGGCGTTGTTGGGGCGCTGCCGGTTTCGAGATAGACGCGGCAACGATCGAGGTATTCGCTCGTGCTCTTGGGCATCGGCGTACGGGCGCGGGTGATGAAGAAGATCAGGTCGCGCCCGGCGCGAATCAGCTTCAGTCCATCCGAGATACTGTGTCCGTCGGAAATGTCGTAGATTACCTCGGCACCGTCATCGGGTGCGAAATTGGCGAGACGTTCGCCGGCGGTGACGAGTTGCGGCCAGACGTCGAAAATGTCCGGGTCGGTACGCAGCGTCTCCGTCTTGATGCGCGCTGCGCGGGCGAAGTCGCGGATTAGCGGCCCCATCCCGGCAAAGGCCGGAATGCGGGTGAAAACGTCCACCATGCCTTCGGCAATCCGGTCGATGTCGCGCTTGGTCTGACCGATCTTGATGTAGCGGCTTTCGTAGAATTCCTCGATTGGCGTGGTGAAAGCACGGAACGGTTCCCCCCACAACTCATCGATGCCTTCCTCGCCGCTGCGGTGCAGGACATAGCGTCCGAGTTCCATGGCCTCCAGCAGGCAGCGGCCGCACTCGCGCATCAGCGCGTCGCTGCTCTTTATCTCGACACCGCATTCCTGCAGATCGACGAGGTTTCTGAAGATGTCAGCGGCCCGGTTGAATAGCGCACCGGCGAGCATGCCGGCCTTGACTCGCTTGATCGCCGGATCGGCCTCTTCCTCGTAGGTCTTGCGCGCTTCCGCCAGCCGGGTGCCGGGAATGTTCAGACCGTGTTCGGTATGGTTGAAGAGGCGCCGGGTCAGCGCGTCGATCAGGCGTCGCTTGGCTTCCAGCGAATTGGCCGGGGTCGGGTAGGTGCGGATCCAGTAGCCGTCGTAAAACACGCGCTCACGACCGTCCAGGACGCGCCGGGTGCCTTCCGGCGGGCAATCCTCCGGGAGCAGGTTTTTTTCCGAGAGATCCTGATTCATGGTCGTAGTTGATTTGGCTTGTTCGTTGGCCGGTCGGCATGGCGTCGCCGAAAACCGACGGATTGTACGGCCATTGGATCGATATGACGAAACTTCAGCAGCCGTTAGGTTGGTCGCCGGTGCTTGCGGTGTTGTATCCGCAAGACAGTCGGGGGCGATGAGGAGTGGGGGCGTGGTTCTTCAGTACCTGAAGAAAAATGGCCCGGCTTGTTCCCGCCGAGCGGGTCAAAACCGGGCCATTCCCATGCAACCAGGAAGGGCTATGTAGCCCAGAGCGGTTGCGTTACTTGCCGATGCTCTTCAGGTAGTCCTGCTCGAACTTCGTCATGAAGGCTTTCGCCGCTTGCTGATCCAGGAACGAAGGAATCAGCTTGAACTTGCCGATGTAGTCCTTCTGCCATGCCTCGGATTCGGCAACTGCCTTGAGGGTCTTGCTCCAGAAAGCAGCTGCTTCCGGGCTCATGGTCTTCGGACCGACAACGCCGCGCCAGACAGGGAATTCGACGTCCTTGTAGCTGCCGACTTCGGAAAGACGCGGTGCGTCTCTCAGGTTCCCGGTGAAGCGCGTCGACGACAGGGCGAGGACGGGGGTGAGTTTTCCGGCGACGACATACTGATCCGCGGCGGCCGGCTTCGACATCACGAGGTCAACGTGGCCACCAAGGATGGAGGTGATGGCGGCAGAGGTCGAGTCGTTGACGATGAAGGCCAGTTGGTCTTCCGTGAACTTGAGTTCCTTGATCAGCTTCTCGTAGGTCGCGACGTCGTCACCCTTGGATCCGGCGACAACCACCTTGGCGCCGCCCTTCACCGCCTTGATGACCTCGTCAAACGTTTTGTATTTTGCGGATTCGCCGATGAACAGCAACTGCTTGTCCTCGGCCATGATGGCGAGGGGCGTGAAGTTGGCCAGACGGTTCGACGTGTTCTTGACCATCGGCATGAGGTCGCCGCTGTTGAAAGTCAGCAGGGTATGGTCTGCCCGGGTTCCGGCAGTCGTCCGGCTCACGTTCAGCCGCCCGACTTCGCCGCCGCCGTCCGTCTTGTTGGTCACAAGGAAGGTCTTGCCGTTGGCCAGGTTCGCCTTGGTCATGGCGTCGGAAATGAACCGGGTGTAGATGTCGCTGCCGCCGCCGGGGCTGGAAGTGACCACCCATTCGATATCTTTCTTGGGCGTGAATTCTGCAGCGCTTGCCGACAACGGTGCGCCAATCAGGGATGCTATTGCTGCAATTGCCAGGATCTTCTTCATCTCAACCTCCCGTGGGTAAAAAACTCAAGAAAACAACGAACAAAACGACATCAATGACTTGTCTGGATAAATCCCGCTTCATTTGCCTGTTTCCATTTCCGAGCGGGTGAAGCGGCTGAGAACCGCGCGGCCCGCCGGGAAAAGCAGAATGACGATGAATATGGTCATGAAGCCGAGGGAAATGGGGCTGTCGAAAAAGATGTCCAGACTGCCGCGCGAAATGATGAAACTCTTGCGCATGTTCGATTCGAGCATCGGTGCCAGAACGAAGGCCAGCAGGACGGGCGCGGCGGGGTAGCGGAACTTGTGCATCACGTAGCCCAGAACGCCGGAGATGAGCATGACCAGCACGCCGTACATCGAGTTGCTCGTGCTGTACGACCCCACGACACAGATGACCGTGATGCAGGGGATGATAAGCCGCGTCGGAACGGACAAAATCTTGATCAGCAGCGGAATGACGCCCCAGGCACACATCAGTGCCACAAGATTGGCGAGGAACAGCGAAGCGATCAGGCCCCAGGCAAAGTCCGGCTCGTTGGTGAACAGCAGTGGTCCGGGGTTCAAACCCCAGAGCATCAGACCGCCAAGGAGAACGGCGCCGGTGCCGGAGCCCGGAATGCCCAGAGCCAGCAACGGGGCGAAGGAACCCGCTGCGGCGCCGTTGTTTGCGGCTTCGCACGAGGCGATACCCTCGACGGCACCGCTGCCCAACGGCTCTTCACTCTTGAAGGACTTCTGCACCGCGTACCCCATGAACGAAGCGGCTGTGGCACCAGCGCCTGGCAAAACCCCCATGAAGGTGCCGAGAACGCCGGAACGCAAGGCGGGGGGAAGCAGCCGCTTCAGCTCATGCCTGGTCAGCAGCGAACCGCGGATGGTGAGTTTCTCGGTAACCTCTTTCGCTTTGATGAGGCGCTCGTCCATCAGGATCATGACCTGGGAGAAGCCGACCATGCCGATCACGAAGGGTGTGAAGGGAATGCCGCCGAGCAGATACTCGTTGCCGAAATCGTAGCGCGGGCTGCCCGTCAGCGTATCCATGCCCATGCAGGCGAGGAGGATGCCGAACAGTGTCAGCAACAGCCCCTTGCTCGGGTTCTCGCCGACCAGCCAGCCGATCGAGGTCATCGCTACCAGAAGCAGGGCGGTCATTTCCGAGGGGCCGAACTTGAGGCCGATATTCGCGAGCGCTGGACCGGTGAAGGTGAGAATGATCATGCCGATGAAGCCGCCGACGAACGACGAAAAATTGGAGACCAGCAGGGCTTGGCCGGGACGCTTGCGGACAGTGGCCATCGGGTAGCCGTCCAGCGCGGTCATCACCGCCGGGCTGTCGCCGGGGATGTTGAGCAGGATCGCGCTGAAGGCGCCGCCGAACATGTTGGCGTAGTACAGCGAGCCGAGCATGATGACGGCTGTGGTCGGGTTGAAGCTGTAGGTCAGTGGTAGCAGCAGGGCGACGCCGGCCAGCGAGCCGATGCCCGGCATGGCGCCGACGATCAGCCCCAGAATGGCGCCGAGAAAGGTGACAAAGACGTTTTGCCAGGTCAGCAGGACCGAAAAGCCCTGCAGAAGCATGTTGATGTTTTCCATTCGACCCTCGTTATTCGGTGATGGCTTCGTAGATGAGCCCTTGCGGGAACGGGACGCCGAGCCAGATGACGAAACAGCCGATCACGATGGCCATGATGACCGTCGTCGTGATCAGGGTTGTCTTCCAGTCGTATTTCTCGAAGAGGCGCAGCCACAGCACGACGTAGAGCGCGAGGCTCGGCACCATGCCCAGCAGGAGGGTCGATCCGAGGATCAGGACGACACCGAAGGCGGGAAGCCAGTTGATGGGAGGCAATGCGGGCCGTTTTTCGGAAAAGGACTGAAAGAAGGTGGCGACGCTCACGAGCAGCAGCGCTGCCGCGATAACGACCGGAAAGAAGCCGGACATCGGCCCCTTGGCGTCGTGCCAAAACCCGTAGTGCGACAGTCCGAGCCAGAGAAAGACGCCGGCCATCACGGCCGTGGCCAGCGGAATCATCTGATTCAGACCGAAATGTTTTGTTGTTGCTTCATGTGCCATGCTTACCCTCCAGTTTCAGCATATCGGCAGACGAGGGAATCCATTTTGAATTCCTGTCTATGCAATAAGAGTATTACGCGCTCTGTTTTTTGCTCAGATTCCTTGCGGCCATGCGGGCAGCGAGCAGAATCGCCGCTTTGCTGGCACCCGGGTTGGCGATGCCCTTGCCCGCGATGTCGTAGGCGGTGCCGTGCGCCGGCGTGCAGATAGGGAAGGGGAAGCCGCCCATCATGGTCACGCCGCGGTCGAATCCCATCAGCTTCATGGCGACCTGGCCCTGGTCGTGATACATGCTCAGCACGCCATCGAACTGCCCGTTGCGTGCGCGCAGGTAAACGGTATCGGCCGGGTACGGTCCCTCGGCATTGATTCCCCGTTGCACCGCCAGGCGGACGGCGGGTTCGATGATCTCGATTTCCTCGCTGCCAAAGTTTCCGCCATCGCCGGCGTGCGGATTGAGGCCTGCCACAGCGATGCGCGGCGAAGCGAATCCTGCCTCGCGCATGCAGTGGTCGGCTAGTTCCAACTCGGCGACGATGCCCTCGATGGACAGCGAACCAGCAACAGCCGAAAGCGGAATGTGTGACGTGACACGGCAGTTCCAGAGATTGTCCAGAACGTTGAATTCGCGCGCGGCGTCCTTGAAGTCGGTGATGTCTGCAGCGTAGCGGATTTCGTCATCGTAGTTCGGGTAGACGTAGCGCATGGCCTTCTTGTTGAACGGCGTGAAACAAACCGCATCGGCACGGCCTTGGTGAGCCATCACCAGGGCGCGACGGAAATTTTCCAGTGCGAAGGCGCCGCCTTCCGGAGTGGCTTCAGCGCGCTTGACGTCACGCGGATCAAGGTGGGCAAGATCGACGAAAACCGGCCGCTCGCCGAATTCGTAGGCTGAATCAGCCGAAACGAAATCGACATCGGGCATGAGTCCGGCGATTCGGGCGCCTTCTTCCAGGACGCGCCGGTCGCCAAAGACCACGAAGTTAGCCGCGGCACGGATTTCTTCGTCGTTGAGCAGGATGGCGGTCAGCTCCGGGCTGATCCCGGCCGGGTCGCCCATGGCCAAAGCGATGGTGGGACGAATTTCCGCCTGAGTTGAAATTTTGTCTGTCACGTTTTTCCCCTTGAAAAATTTTCGGGGATGATGCAACAGAGAAATCAAGCATGTCAAGTTACAAATGCAACACACAAAATCCTGAATTCAGAATGTAGTGCTTTTAAAAAGCTCGCCGAGCGCCTATACTCCGCAAACTGAACGACAGTGTTTGCCACCCCAGATTGCCGGTAATTCGGCCGTCTTCAGTTCGCTCCGGAGATCGTCTCCGTGGGGCAAGCCGCCTTCAGGGGGGCGTTCTTGTCATGAATGAATATGTGAAAGCACAAAACGACATGTCCTCAATGTCATCGATCTCCTCACCTTCTTTACACTCCGAAGTCATTCCCATCGCACGCCCGACGCTGCACGCCATCGTTGTCTCCCGGATACGGGATATGGTCATCGAGGGAGCGTTGCCGGCTGGGGCGCGGATTCACGAGGGGCAACTCGGCGAGCAACTGGGGGTTTCCCGGACGCCGCTGCGCGAGGCATTGAAGGTGTTGGCTTCGGAGGGGTTGGTCGAGTTGATCCCAAGTCGCGGGGCGGTGGTTACCACCTTGACCCCCAAAGCGGCGCAGGACATGCTCGACGTGCTCAAGGAGTTGGAGGGGTTGGCCGCTCCGCTGATCTGCGAGCATGCTTCTGACGAGGAGATTGAAGAGATCTGTCGTCTGCACGAAGAAATGCTGGCCTTTTATGAAACTCGGTCACGTCTCGAGTACTTCAAGCTGAATCAGCAGATCCACTCGCGGCTTATTTCCCTGGCGGGGAATGAATCGCTTTCACTTGTCTACGAAATTCTCCAGACCCGAATGAAACGGATTCGCTTCATCGGCGACCGGAAAGACGATTCCTGGCGCGCCGCCGTCGAGGACCACGAGCAGATAATCAAGGCGCTGAAGTCCCGCGACGGCGCGGATCTTGCACAAACCATGGTCGAACACGTGGCAAGCTCGTGGGACCGGATCAAGTGCGCGCTTTAGGATTTTCGCTGTTTGGGCCTGCAAATTTGACGGGGCGCGATTCGGCCCTTAGCCACGCACCGCCTGGCGCAAGGCCAGAAGCTGCCGCCGTTGCCGCAATCCCAGTGCCTCGTTGAGAACCAGGGCGCCGATGACCAGCAGGCCGCCGGTCAGCGTGGCGGCAGCTGGCTGCTCGCCGGCGCCGAGCCAGGCCCAGGCGACGCCGAACACCACTTCGAGGAGGCCGAGCAGGGCGATCTCGGGTGCCGGCAGAGCTTTCGCCAGGCGGATGACCAGGAAGCAGGGCAAGGTCAATTGAACGACGCCGAGGAGTGCCAGGAGGCTGATGTCGTGCGCGGAGGCCGTGAGTGGCCAAGCCAGCGGCAGCGTGATACCGGCCGAGAGCAGGGCGCCGATCAGCACCGCAGGCAGCATGTCAGGCGTCGTGTCGGCGTCGAGCGGGCTGGTCGCCGTCGCCTGCAGCAGCGTCCAGTTGACCGACGCAGCGAGCGGTGCTGCAAAAGCCACCAGCGTTCCGGTCAGCGAAGCGCCGGTCAGTGCGTCCTGGCCGAACATCCAGGCTATTCCGGCGCCACCGAGGGCGATGGCCACCCAAGTGCGCCGCGGCAGGCTGTGGCCAAGAAAGAGACGGGTGAACAGGGCGGTGACCAATGGCCCGACGGCCAGTGTGACGAGGACGTTGGCGACGCTGGTGAGCGTCAGGCCGATCATGAAGGCGGTATACATCGTTCCCCAGCAGCAGCCAGAGGCCCACATCGGCCAGCGCGCGGTAGCGAGACTGCGCCAGAAGGCCACTCCACGCATGATGCTCAGCGTGGTGCCGAGGGTCAGCGCGACGAAAAGGCTGCGCCAGAACGTGACTTCGAAACTGCGCGTGGCGTCGAGATGCCGGGTGACGACGCCAGCGATGCTCCACAGCAGGGTGGCAAGGATCATCAGCGCGACGGCGCGGCGGTGGGTCATCGGGAAACCTGCTGTTCGGGATCGGTCGGGCGCCGAGCAGTGGTGCGTTTGGCGCAGGCTTGAGAGTATCTGCGAGGCAGGCGCGAACGGTCAATCGGTTTCCTCTTCCGGTTTTCATTTTCGTCTTGTCAGTCGAACAGTGCCGCCGGACTGGTGGCGATCGGCGTGATGCCGTGGCGTTCCAGAAAGCGCATTTCATTTTCCGAAGGATCTTCGATCAACGCCCAACCCGCCGGTTCGGCGGCGCCATAGATCAGGTCGGAGAGCAGCATCCGCTCGGTATCGCGGTTCAGGCGCAGGCCGAGGAACAGGTAGCGCTTGTTCTGGCGCAGCGTCTTGACGAACGAGGGGACGCCGAAGCCGCCCATCAGTTCGGTGAGATAGTCGACGTAGTCGGCGTCGGACGCGATGTAGCTCGGTTTCGGCCGGGGACAGCCCATCGGCTTGAAGAGGATCGGTTGGTCAGTATCGACGTTTTCAGGTTCGATCGGCGCGTAGGTGGCGCCGTCGCTGGAATAGAGCTTGAAGCGGTAGTCGGCGCCGCCGATGCGCGCGCAACCGAGGATCAGCGTGTGCGGCAGGCCGGTGTAGCTGTCGAGCAGTTGGGTGTCGCGGTTGATGTCGATCACGTACGGCGGACGAATTTCCTTGAGCCAGTCATGCACCGCTGAGCGTGTCCAGTTCGTTTCGCCGTAGGTCGTGTTCAGAAAGCGCGTCACAGCCTGACGGCCGCGCTTCAGCTCGATATTCATCGCCGCGCGCGAGAATTCGTACATCAGCTTGGGCGCCATCGGCCGGCCGCCGTTCAGTGCCAGGATCAGTTGTTCGCTGGTGGCCGGCATCGGCGCGCCGGTGGCGACATTGACTACGTCCGACAGGACGCCAGGGCCGAGGCAGGGAACAATGCTGCCGTCACGCAGACCGGCGAGAAGGGGGGGGCGAAGCTGGGCATCCATGCGGGTTCCTCGTGTTGTGGGCGATTCATTCATGCAAGAAACGCTCCGTGGCCGGAAAGTCCGGTTTTGCGGCGGTTTTGTCGTGTTTGCGACAAGCGCCGGGTGGAAAATGCTGCTTTCATCCGGGGGTGCCAATGGAAGCGAAGTCATTCGCGGTACACTGCGCGATCGGTCGGGTAACGCGTGCCGGCCATGATTGCGAATTCCCGGCGTGAAAACCCATGCAGACAACCGTGAAACAGACATCCCGTCGTAATTTCTCCGAGCGTGGCATCACCCACCGTGTGATGGGCGTTGGTGCCGCGGTTGGTGCGAGCCTCTTGCTCGGCGCTTGCACGCTCGGTCCCGACTATGTCCGCCCCGTGGCGGGTGAGCCGGCCGCCTGGGTCGCGCCGCTGCCGCATGGCGGAAAGGCCTCCGCACTGGTCGATTGGTGGAAACAGTTCGACGATCCGCTGGTTGCCGAACTGATCGACCGCGCCGGGCAGGACAGTCCGACGCTCGACCAGGCGCTGGCACGCATCCGCCAGAGTCGTGCAGCGGTCACTTCGGCGCGCAGCGCGCTGTTCCCGGACGTCGGCCTCGGCGTCAGCCGCACGCGTAGCGGCGATCATCCGGTCGCCTACGAACAGACGGTGACGCGCGGCGCCTTCGACGCGGCCTGGGAGATCGACCTGTTCGGCGGCAACCGGCGCGGTGCCGAGGCTGCGCAGGCGCGGCTGGAAGGCGCCGGTGCCGCATGGCACGACGCGCGCGTGTCGCTGGCCGCGGAGGTGGCGCTCGACTATGTTGGGCTGCGCGCCTGCGAAGCGAGGCTGGCGGACAGCGAGGCCGATCTGGCGTCGCGGCGCGCCACGGCTCGTCTGACGGGAGAAAAGGCGCGTGCCGGGTTCGCCGCGCCCGCCGATGCCTCCTTGGCGCGGGCGAGCGTAGCCGACGCGGCAGCACGGGTGCTAGCGCAGCGTGTGGAATGCGACATCGCGGTCAAATCGCTGGTGGCGCTGACCGGGCAGGCGGAAACCGAGTTGCGCGAACGGCTCGAACCCCGGCGCGGACGTTTGCCCCGCCCCGCCGAACTGGCTGTCGAGGCCTTGCCGGTACGCGTGTTGAGTGCCCGGCCCGACATCGCGGTGGCCGAGCGCAACCTGGCCGCAGCCAGCGCCGGGATCGGCGTAGCCGAAGCGGCGCGCTGGCCGCGTCTGAGCCTGAGCGGATTCATCGGGCGCCAGAGCCAGACCGTCGACGGGGTGCAGGCCAGTGGTCGTGTCTGGTCGTTCGGTCCCGCCCTGGATCTGCCGCTTTTCGATGCCGGCCGCCGGGCCGCCAATGTTGACGCGGCGCGTGCCGCCTACGACGAGGCGCTGGCCGTGTACAAGGGCGCCGTGCGCCGGGCCGTGCGCGAGGTCGAGCAGTCGCTGGTGCGTCTCGGTTCAGCGGCGGAACGCGAGGCGGAGGCGCGCGAGGCGGCGCGCCGTTACGACGAAACCTTCACCGCAGCGGAAACTCGCTGGCGGGCAGGCATCGGCTCGCAGCTGGAGCTGGAAGAGATCCGCCGGCTGGCCGTCGCTGCGCGCAGCCAGCATGTCGCGGTGCAGTACGACGGCGTGGCCGCGTGGATCAGCCTCTATCGGGCCATCGGTGGCGACTGGTCGCCCGAGGCTTTTTTCAATGAATAACGACTGACAACGGCCATGAAATTCACTTTGGAAATGCTGAAGAATTTGTCACCCCGGCGAAGGCCGGGGCCCCGTTCGTTGAACTTTCTGGATACTGGCCTTCGCCGGAATGACGAATCTGCAATAAATCAGCGATTCCCTCTGTCTTCACGTCGCATCGTTGGTGTATCGGTATTTGTGTTGTTGTGCACAGCGCTGATCGGCCTCGTTGCGCGCTCGTCGGCGCAGGAGAAGGAAAGCTCGGCGGTCAGCAGTGCCAAGGCCGCGCTGACCGTCACGACCGTTCTGCCGGAACAAACCGAGTGGACGCAGCACCTCTCCGCCAGCGGCAGCATTGCGGCTTGGCAGGAGGCGATCGTCGGCAGCGAGATCGGTGGCCTGCGGCTGATCGACGTGGCGGTGAACGTCGGCGACCGGGTGCGCAAGGGGCAGGAACTCGCCCGCCTGCAGAGCGACACCGTCAGCGCCGAGCGCGAGCAGACGCGCGCCAGCCTGGTCGAGGCGGAAGCGGCCGCCGCCGAAGCCCGGGCCAACGCCGACCGCGCGCGGCAGATCGAGGCGAGCGGGGCGCTCTCGGCGCAGCAGATCGCGCAGTACCTGACCGCCGAACTGACGGCCCGGGCGCGCGTCGACGTCCTCAAGGCGCGGCTAAAGTCCGATGATCTGCGCCTGGCGCAGACGCGCATCCTCGCCCCCGACGACGGCACCATCACCGCGCGTTTGGCGACGCTCGGCGCGGTGGTGCAGCAAGGGCAGGAACTGTTCCGCCTGATCCGCCGCGACCGGCTTGAATGGCGGGCCGAACTGCCGGCGGCCGACCTCGACCGGATCAAGCCCGGCCAGTCGGTCAGACTGACGACCGCGAGCAGGCGCACGGTTTCCGGGCGGGTGCGCATCGTCGCACCGACGCTCGATCCGCAGACCCGCAACGGTATCGTTTATGTCGACTTGGACAATGCCGGAGGGGCGGCGTCGGCCGGCATGTTCG
The DNA here is from genome assembly GCF_059569095.1 of Propionivibrio pelophilus DSM 12018. Taxonomy (NCBI): domain Bacteria; kingdom Pseudomonadati; phylum Pseudomonadota; class Betaproteobacteria; order Rhodocyclales; family Rhodocyclaceae; genus Propionivibrio; species Propionivibrio pelophilus. The sequence continues at coordinate 146,457 of NZ_JCANUT010000004.1, forward strand.
CCAGCGGCGAGATCGAGCTCGGCAAGAGCCGGGTGCTGACGCTGCCGCAGAGCGCGGTGCTGCTGCGCGATGGCTTCAGCTACGTGTTCCGACTCGGCAGCGACAACCGGGTCACCCAGATCAAGGTGGACGTCGGCCAGCGTTCCGGCGACCGCGTGGCGATCATCCGCGGTGTGGAGCCCGGCACTGCCGTCGTGGCCTCCGGCGTCGGCTTCCTCTCGGATGGCGATCTGGTGCGCGTGGTGACCGCGCAAGGAAAGTGACGCCGCGATGATTAACGTCTCCTCCTGGTCGATCCGCAATCCGATTCCGGCGATCCTGCTCTTCCTGCTGCTGACGCTGTCCGGGCTCATGGGCTTCCGCGCCATGAAGATCCAGAACATGCCGGACATCGACCTGCCGATGGTCATCGTCACCGCCTCGCTGCCCGGCGCAGCGCCGGCGCAACTCGAAACCGAAGTCGCGCGCAAGATCGAGAACTCGGTCGCCGCGCTGCAGGGCGTCAAGCACATCTACACGATGATCCAGGACGGCGTGGTGAACATCACCGTCGAGTTCCGGCTGGAGAAGCCGACGCAGGAAGGGCTCGACGACGTGCGCGACGCGGTGCAGCGCATCCGCTCGGACCTGCCCGGCGACCTAAAAGACCCGGTGATCACCAAGTCGAACATCGCCGGGACGCCGGTGCTGACCTATACGGTGGCGTCGGCGCGTATGGACGAGGAGGCGTTGTCGTGGTTTGTTGACCACGACGTGGCCAAGGCGATGCTCAGCGTGCGCGGGGTCGGTGCGGTATCGCGCGTGGGCGGGGTGACGCGGCAGGTGCGCGTCGACATCGATCCCGATCGGTTGCTCGGGCTGGGCGCGACGGCGTCGGACATCTCCCGCCAGTTGCGCCAGATTCAGCAGGAAGCCTCCGGAGGGCGTACCGATGTCGGTACCGCGGAACAGTCGGTACGCCTGATCGCCACGGTGCAGACCGCGGCCGAACTCGCGCGCATGGAGATTCCGCTCTCCGACGGGCGGCGCATCCGCCTCGACCAGGTGGCGACGGTAGAGGATTCCATCGCCGAGCGGCGCTCGGCCGCGTTCCTCAACGGCCAGCCTGTGGTCGGCTTCGAGATCGTGCGCAGCAAGGGCGCCGGCGAAGTCGACGTGATGGAGGGCGTGCGCGCCGAACTCGCCCGACTCCAGACGAAGCACCCTGACATCAAGGTCGACGAGGCTTTCAACTTCGTCAATCCGGTCGTCGACAACTACGAGGGCTCGATGTCGCTGATGTACGAGGGCGCGGCGCTGGCGGTTCTGGTGGTCTGGCTGTTCCTGCGCGACTGGCGCTCGACGCTGGTTTCGGCAACCGCCTTGCCGCTGTCGATCATTCCCACCTTCGGCGCGATGACTTTGTTCGGCTTCACCATCAATGGGGTGACGCTCCTGTCGCTATCACTGGTTGTCGGGATTCTCGTCGATGATGCAATCGTCGAGATCGAGAACATCATCCGTCACCTGCGCATGGGCAAGACGCCGTACCAGGCGGCGATGGAAGCGGCCGACGAGATAGGCCTGGCGGTGATCGCCACCACCTTCACGCTGATCGCCGTGTTCCTGCCGACCGCCTTCATGACCGGCATCGTCGGCAAGTTCTTCGTGCAGTTCGGCTGGACGGCGGCGATCGCGGTGTTCTTCTCGCTGGTCGTTGCCCGCATGCTGACGCCGATGATGGCGGCCTACACGCTCAAGCCCAACACGCGCGGACACGCCGAGGCGCGCTGGGAGCGCATGTACATGCGCCTGGCGCAGTGGTGCCTGAAGCACCGCGTGCGCACCACGATCATCACCGTCGTGTTCTTCGTCGGCACGCTGATCGGCTTGACGCCGTTGCTGCCGACCGGCTTCATCCCGCCGGACGACCTGCCGCAGACGCAGGTGGCGCTGACCCTGCCGCCGGGCAGCACCTTCGATCAGACGCTGGCCCTCGTCAAGCAGGCCGAGGCGCTGGTCGGCAAGAATCCGCATGTGAAGACGATCTACACGACGATCGGCGGCGGCGCGTCGGGCAGCGATCCGTTCGCTCCGCAGGGCGCAGCCGAGGTGCGCAAGGGCACCTTGACGATCAACCTGACGCCGTGTGGCGAACGCCGCGGCATCACCAAGCAGACGATCGAGGCCGCGTTCCGGCGCGATCTCGAAGCCATTCCCGGCGCACGCATCAAGGTCGGCCTCGGCGGCAGTTCCGAGAAGTACCAACTAGCCTTGTCCGGCGACGACGGCCGTGCGCTCACCGCGCACGCGCAGAAAGTCGAGCGCGAACTGCGCACGCTCCCCGGCATCGGCAACGTCACGTCGAGTTCCAGCCTGGTGCGGCCGGAGCTGGAAATCCGTCCCGACTTCGCGCGCGCCGCCGACCTCGGCGTAACCTCGGAGGCGATCGCCGACACGCTGCGCGTGGCGACGGCGGGCGATTACGATCAGTCGCTTGCCAAGCTCAACCTGTCGCAGCGGCAGGTGCCGATCGTCGTCAAGCTGCGCGACGAGGCGCGCCAGGATCTCGACCTCGTCTCGCGCCTGACCGTTCCCGGCCGCCACGGCCCGGTGCAACTCGCCAACGTCGCCGACATCCGCCTCGTCGGCGGGCCGGCGCAGATCGACCGCTACGACCGCTCGCGCAACGTCGTCATCGAGGTCGAACTCAACGGCGTGCCGCTCGGCGAAGTCGAACGCCTGGCGGCCGAACTGCCGAGCCTGCAGCAATTGCCGCCGGGCGTTGCCAAGGCGGCGTTCGGCGATGCCGAGGCGATGGGCGAACTGTTCGAAGGCTTCAGCCTGGCCATGGCCACCGGGGTGCTGTGCATCTACATCGTGCTGGTGCTGCTGTTCAAGGACTTCGTTCAGCCGGTGACGATCCTCGTGGCGCTCGTGCTCTCGGTCCCGGGCGCCATCCTCGCGCTGTTCATCACGCGCACGGCGCTGTCGATGCCGGCGATGATCGGCATGATCATGCTGATGGGCGTGGCGACGAAGAACTCGATCCTCCTCGTCGAGTACGCCATCATGGCGCGGCGGGAATTCGGCATGAGCCGCCTGGAGGCGTTGCTCGACGCCTGCCACAAACGCGCCCGGCCGATCGTGATGACCACCGTGGCGATGGGTGCGGGCATGCTGCCGATTGCCATCGGCTTCGGCACCGATCCGAGCTTCCGCGCGCCAATGGCCATCGTCGTCATCGGCGGCCTGATTACCTCGACCTTCCTCAGTCTGCTGGTGATCCCGGTGGTGTTTACCTACGTTGATGATGCGCGGGCCTGGGTGTTGCGACGGGTGCGGCGCGGGCGGGTGGCGGAGGGGAGCTGAATCTCGCCTCAATTGACCGCCTCGTTGCAGCGGACCTGATGGTCTGTTCTTGTCATGTCTGAGCGGCAGTGTCGGGCACTTGACCGGTTTGTGGTCACGGGACACGATTCGGTAGCAGTCGGCCAAGAGCTGCCGGTCAGTGAATCGGATTAAAAGCCATTCGAGCGACTTCTTTAGATCGGATACCTGCCTGATGAGGAAGAAAGACCCGTTGAGGTAGGCTGAAAAAAGTGGAGTCCAACGTT